>JALSNT010000399.1 GCA_026986885.1 Desulfobulbaceae bacterium | reverse complement strand
GTGATGCCGACCCGTAACGGCAGAAATGGAATGCTCTTTACTTCATCGGGGAGACTTGTTATAAAAAACAGTCGATACCGGGATGACCACCGGCCGGTGGATGAACAGTGTAACTGTTATACCTGTCGGCATTATTCCCGGGCCTATCTGCGCCATCTGTTTCAATGCCGTGAGCTGCTGGCCTGCCGGTTAAACAGTATCCATAATCTCCATTATTACTGTTCATTGATGGCACAGATGCGACAGGCTATTGCTGAGGACAGGTTTTCAGCATTCCGCAGGAATTTTTACCAGCAACGCCAACAAAGAAATTAGACCCGGGAACAGTTATACCGGGCATGATTACTGAACTTTTTACTTCAACAGGAGAATTTTCAATGACTGGAATTGCCTATGCAGCGGGTGGCGCCCCGGCCGCAGGAGCCGCCGGCGGCCTTGCATCCTTTGTCCCCCTTATTCTTATTTTTGTTGTCTTTTATTTCCTGCTTATCCGGCCGCAGCAGAAAAAGGCAAAAGAGCATCAGAACTATTTAAATAACCTGAAAAAAGGCGAGCGGGTCATCACCAACGGTGGACTTTATGGTCGTGTTACCGGTCTGACTGATGCAGCCGTCACCCTGGAAATAGCTGATAAGGTGACCGTTAAGGTGGCGCGGAACGCTATCATGGGGCCGGCCGTTACCGGTGATAAGCAGGCGCCTGCAAAGGCGGGTGGTTGAGGGATAGGCGGATGCTGATATCCTTCATCGTGTATGAAGATTGACCGGGCAGGCGGATTGATTCTTTTCAGTCCGCCTGCCTTTTTTTAGTGCCTTACTCCTCATTTTCTGTCATAAAAAACAAGAAAATGAACATTGTAGGTCTGCTTGAGTGGAACGAAAGCGGACAAACAGCAACCACTACCTTTGTCCGCTTTCTTTATTGGTAATCAACATTGTTTATTCCATACGGACAACAGGCGCAGAGCGCCACAGATTGCGTCACACCGCAGAGCGGTGTGACGAGAGCGAACATTTCAGGGCACACTGCGGTTCGAAATTTTGCAGTTCGAAATTCGATGTCCATTGTTCTATTGGGTTGCGGGTAAAACCCGCCTTAGTTACTTAAAAGGATTAAAGACGAGTACCGGGCAGGTGGCATTTTTAACGACCCGTTCGGCTGTGGAGCCCATGAGTATTTTTTCCAGGCCCTTAACCCCATGGGTCCCTATAATAATCATATCGGCGTTCTGTTCCTCGGCGTATTTAATAATTTCTTCGGCGGCATCACCGATTGCCACGTCCCCACCAACACCATTTTTCCGGTCTTTATATTCTTCCACCAGGCTGTTTATCCGTTCTTTGGATTCTTTTTCCAGATCCTTGGTCATGCCGATGAATGATGGATGAACCAGCATCATGTCATACCCCTGGAAATCATTGATTGCGTGAAAAAACAGCACCTCGGCGCCAAGTTTGTCGGCAACCGTCATAGCATAATCAACGACTTTATCGGTGGTACTTGAAAAATCAACCGGAACAACTACTTTTTTTATTTCAACCATTTGTATACCTCCTCATTTTTGGATAAACCATCATGCCATAGCGGCATAACAGGTAAGCGCAGACTCCGCACAATGGAACAGAAGATATGAGAGCAGTCAACTGTAGTTATGTATGCCGCAGGCGGAAATTAGACTGTCATCTGACCTCTGACTTTTATCCTCTGTTAAGGATAAAAGCAAAAGAAAACTGCAAACGCCTTCTTTTTCTTAAAAGATTGGTTGGTTGCAGGAGAATGTCAAGACCGGGGAGACGATCAAAGTTTTTATGACCTGCTGTCAAGATATCATAACGTCTTTTTTATCCTGTCCATGGCCCGTTCGACATTTGCCTGGGAATTAAAGGCGGAAAGCCGGATATATCCCCGGCCGCATTTGCCAAAGCCGGCGCCCGGCGTGCAGACCACCCCGGCTTTGTTCAGCAGCAGATCAAAAAATTCCCAGGAATCCCTGTCGCTGCGGATCCAGATATATGGCGAGTTGTCGCCACCCACATACTCAAAACCCAGCTCATCGATGACCCGGGCTATCAGGTCGGCGTTGTTTAAATACGAGCCGACAAGCTCACGAATCTGCTCTTTGCCCTCGGGCGAGTAGACGGCCTCGGCTGCCCGCTGTACCGGATAGGAAACACCGTTGAACTTGGTGCAGTGGCGCCGGTTCCACAGTGGATGCACTGCCTGTTTGCCACCTGTGGTATCATAGGCCGTACACTCTTTGGGAACGATGGTATAGGCGCAACGGGTACCGGTAAAGCCCGCGTTTTTGGAAAAGCTGCGAAATTCAATGGCCACTTCCCTGGCACCCTCAATCTCGTAAATGGAATGGGGGAGGCTGTCATCACGGATAAAGGCCTCGTAGGCTGCGTCAAAGAGAATAATTGCCTTATTTTCTTTTGCATAATCCACCCAGATCTGCAACTGCTCTCTGGTGATT
>JALSNT010000398.1 GCA_026986885.1 Desulfobulbaceae bacterium | reverse complement strand
CTGGAAGATCGATTAATTGATTTTGCGGTACGAATCATTACTGTGGCCGGGTCCTTGCCGAAAAGTAAAGCAGGCAACCATATAGCCGGACAACTCATACGAAGCGGCACTTCACCTGCGCCTAATTATGGTGAAGCTCAAAGTGCGGAATCAAGAGCTGATTTTATCCATAAAATGAAGATTTCCCTCAAAGAGCTTCGAGAAACGCTTGTGTGGTTAAAAATGATTCAGAGAGCAAAGCTCGTTGAACCAACGGCAAAACTTGAATTATTACTTGATGAAAACAATCAGTTAATATCAATTTTTGTAACAAGTCTGAAAACGGCCCAGGGAAAGAAAACTTCATAATTCGATATTCTTAATTCGATATTCGACATTCAACCATGTGTATTAAATCAAAAAAACAGGTTAACTTGTCACTTTTTATATTGCATCCTTAGAACAGATGAAACAGCGATTCAACAATCTCCCCATCAAGATCAAGCTCATCCTCATTATGGTGCTGACCGCAGTCATAACCCTGCTGTGCGCCTTCAGCCTGGTGGCCGTCAAGGAGAAAAAGATTGCCACGCAGGGAGCCGTCAATGAATTGCGCTCCATGGCCGACCTGGCCGGCTGGCACAGTTCCGCCGCCCTTCTCTTCCAGGACAGGCAGGCCGCCGACAGGATCCTGGACTCCCTGAAAATAAAACCGGACATAATCCACGCCTGTTTCCATGACCGCAACGGCCGCTTGTTTGCCGGCTGGAACGATCAAAAGAAACGACCCCAGGACAGCACCGATCAGAACTCCGTCAATGCGCGGATGATCAAAACCATTTTATCGCCAACAAAAAAAAATGATGAAATCCATTATATCGACGATGACGGCCACCTCCATCTCCTGCGCAGGCTGACTAAAGACAATGAGACCATCGGCGTTATCCACCTGGTCGACTCCATGACGCAGGTGCATTCCCTGCTGAAAAATTATTACACGGTTCTCGCCGAAGCCACATTGATTATCCTCGTGCTTGTCTTTTTCCTGGCAACGGCCCTGCAGCGGGTTTTTTCCACCCCCCTGCATGATCTTGTGCAGACCATGCAATATATCAGCGAACACAAGGATTACAGTCGCCGCATGCCGTCGGGACGAAAGGATGAATTTGGCCTGTTAGCCGATTCGTTCAACACCATGCTGGTCGAAATTGAAAAGCGGGACCTGCTGCTGGCAGAGCATCGCCGGAAGCTGGAGGAAAAAGTGCGTGAACGGACAAGGGAGATCAGTTACAAAAACAGGGAACTGCAGGAACTGGCCATGCAGGCGGTTGCGGCCAGGGATGCGGCGGAATTCGCCAACCGGGCCAAGACGGAATTTTTAGCCAACATGAGCCATGAACTGCGCACGCCCATGCACGGCATTCTCAGCTATGCCCAGTTCGGCAGACAACGGACCGGCAGGGTTTCTGAAGAAAAGCTGCTGGAATATTTCACGGAAATAGATACCTGCGGCAGACGACTGCTGGCCCTGCTCAACGACCTGCTTGATCTGGCGAAACTGGAATCAGGCAAGATGCGCTACACGCTTGCAGACGGGGACATGGAAGAACGAATAGAGTCGGTATTGAGCGAACTGGCCCCGGTTGCCGAAGAAAAACAGATCCGCTTCCGCAGGGATATCGGCCTCCAGTGCGGCCGCCTCCCCTTTGACCGGGACAGGATTGACCAGGTACTGCGTAATCTGTTAGCCAATGCCCTGAAATTTTCCAAATCCGGCGGCGAGATCTGCTGCACCACCCGCACCGTGGAGAAAGAGGGGCGCACCTGGCTCAAGGTATCGGTGCGGGACCAGGGAATAGGCCTGCCGGAGGATGAACTGGATACAGTATTTGATAAGTTTATCCAGAGCTCGGCAACCAACACCGGATCCGGCGGCACCGGCCTCGGGCTGGCCATCTGCCGACAGATCATCCAGGATCACGAAGGCGAAATATGGGCCGAAAACAACAGGGACGGCGGCGCAACCTTTTCCTTTATCCTGCCCTGCGGGCAGGAAGAAGGAGATGAATGCCTAAAGCCGGTTGCACCCGCAACCTCGCCCTCGTCACACCGCTCTGCGGTGTGACGCAACCCGTGGCGCTCTGCGCCTGTTCATACGGTTCACCACACCATGGGCGTGATGAAACCGATGAACAAAGGTAGTGGCTGCTGTCCTCTCGTCACACCGCTCTGCGGTGTGACGCAACCTGTGGCGCTCTGCGCCTGTTGTTCATACGGTTCACCACGCCATGGGCGTGATGAAACCGGTGAACAAAGGTAGTGGCTGCTGTCCTCTCGTCACACCGCTCTGCGGTGTGACGCAACCCGTGGCGCTCTGCGCCTGTTCATACGGTTCACCACGCCATGGGCGTGGTGGAACCAGTGACCTTCTGCCAATCAATATCCAACTCAGATAGACGGTCAAACAGCGGTTTCGGGGTTGAGCCGCCGGAAACAACCAG
>JALSNT010000397.1 GCA_026986885.1 Desulfobulbaceae bacterium | reverse complement strand
GCAAGCGTTTGCGCATTAATAGTAACTCCGGCTGCAAACAGGGCAAAAAGAGGCAGAATAAGAAAGGCCTGGATGGGATGCAACTCTTCTTCCAGGCGAATGCCGGCGGGAATCATCCGTCGTGTCGCCCGGTATATTTCTTCAATGGCAAGACGCTGTTTCTTATCGGCAACCATGGAGTGTCTTGTCATTTTGCTGTCTTTGAGCCAGGTTTTGTGGTGTTTCAGGATTGAGAAAAAACGGGTGGGTTCAATGGTTGCCTTGACCGGAATTATCATTGCCAGTAATACGCCGGCAATGGTGGCGTGAATGCCGGAGAGAAAAATACATACCCAGACTCCGAAGCACAGGAAAAAGAAGAGTAACGGCTTGTGCAGGTGGTTTTTGATGATAAGAAGTAAAACCATCAACAGGAAAAACGCACTGCCCAGGGCCATAAAATTTATCTGCTCCGTATAAAAAAGGGCTATAACCAGTACGGCCAGCAGATCATCAACAATGGCCAGGGCAGTAAGAAAAACCTTGAGGCCGATCGGTACCCGTCTGCCGAACAACGCCAGCAGACCCAGGGCAAAGGCAATGTCGGTGGCCATGGGAATGCCCCAGCCATTGCCGGAGGCGCCGGCAGGATTAAAAAGAAGGTAAATCAGGGCAGGGAATATGGCCCCGCCAAGGGCAGCTCCCACGGGCAGGATCGCTTTCTTCAGCGAGGAGAGTTCGCCGATTATGATTTCGCGTTTGATTTCCAGGCCGACCACGAAGAAGAATATGGTCATCAGGCCGTCCTTGACCCAGTGATCAAGGGAGAGTTGATACTGTCGGCCATTAAAATGGGCACCGATATCAAGATGGCTGAGTTGTATATACAGGTCACCCCAGGGAGAGTTGGCCCAGAGGACTGCGGTTATGGTTGCCAGTATGAGAACCAGGGAACTTGAGGTCTGGGAGTGAAGAAAACGTTCAAATTGATTTTTTTCAGGTGTGGCACCCATGGCGGTCCTGTGATTTGAAATTGCGGGCATTGAAAGAAGTGCTTGCCGTTGCCGGACACGGATATGTAGTGTAACAGGTAATATACAGGTTGTTATTGATCCTGGCAAATGGAGTTTTGATCTTTCAACTTCGATCCCCTTCAGTTTTCCTGTTGATAAAAATGGTCAGGAAACTGCCGATGGCCAGCAGGCAACCTACCAGGATGATTGCCTCTGCAACCAGGCCGTGATCGGCCATTGCTGTAATTACGGCGGGTATGACGCCGCCACCGATGACGAAGGAAAGCGGGATGGTCAGGGAAACGATAAAGTTGCGCGTTTCAGGTGAGCCGATATGGGAAAGCATGGCAAAACCGGCCGGGAAAAAGCAGACGGCAAAAACGGGTTGCAACCAGACGGCAGGTATAAGTAATTCCCCGCCTCGGCCAAGCAGGATGGTCATGATACCGCTGCAAAACAATACCAGGCCGATTGCCCGGCGATGGCCGATATAGTCGGCCAGGAATCCTCCGGCAAGGGCGGCGCCGACAGGTGGGATCCGGGAGGCACCGATCAGTATGTTTGCCTGATGTTCGCTGAAACCCCGGGCGCTTATCAGGTAGGTCGGCAATATGGAAAAAATTCCCAGGGTCGATGTGATACCCATGGAAAAGAGCAGCACCATTATTTGAAAATCCCTGCGCCACAGGAGAGAGCAATACAGTTTGAGATCGGGTTTGTTAACTTTTGTCCGGGTATTCGCGCCAGTCCATGCATAGAGAAGAGCGGCTGCCAAGATACATACAGCAGGAAGTTGGACAATGTGCTGCAGGGAGAATTGGGGCAGTAACAGGGCCACATAAAGCGGTGCTGCAAGAAAAGCGAGATTGGGGGCAAGTTCATGGACGGAAAAGGCTCTTCCCCATAGATGTGGTTTGAACAGGGTGGATATGGTTGCTATGGCCGACGGTAGATAAATTCCTGCTGACAGGCCGATCAAAAAAAGGGCGAGACGAAAATAAAGAATGTTGGTCGTTTGCGAAAGAAAGCCGAGAGAAAGGGAGATTCCGACCATGGAAAGAAGAATGGCGTGTTTGTGGCCAAAGCGGGAGGCAACAAAACCGGAAGAGATCAGGGCGATGAAATAACCGGAACTTATGAAGAAAAAAAATAATCCCGCCTGGGTGTGGCTAAGATGAAGGGAACGTTCAAACTCCGGCAGCAGGGGCGCAAAAAAGATTCGGGAAAAAAAGTTAAGAAAAAAAATCCCGCTGAGCAACAACAGGCCGATAACCGGTGAGACGGCGTCCGGCAGCCGGCAGCCGGTCTGCAGAGAAGAGTCAGGAGTGCGTGCTGTTTTATTCTTCAGGATGAGGCGGCCTTTTTTCCCGGGGAGATTTCATTGTGTTCTTCCGGGGAGATTTCCGGAGTTGGTTTGCGTTGGTGTGCTCGAACCGCCTTGGGAATTTTTGATTCCGGCAGGACATATTCACGGATTTTTTCTATTTCCACGCT
>JALSNT010000396.1 GCA_026986885.1 Desulfobulbaceae bacterium | reverse complement strand
GGGACGGCAAGAATTCTTCAGGGAGCACATTTTATTAGTGATATCCTCTGGGCCGGCGGCCTGGTTTACCTCAGTGGTGAGCTGTTGAGCTGGCTGCTGCATCCTGAAGAGATCGACAAGGCGGCAGACGCTGTTTGATGCCGACAGAGTTTCGCTTGTATATTCCCCTATTTGTGCATTTGCTCATTCCCGGACCGCAGTTTCTCTCCAGTCGCATTACTGTAAATATTCAGTAAGTATCTGCATGATCTCTTTTTTTTCTTTGATTTTTTTTCTTTCGTCACATTAAATGAAAATAATAGCTGCGGTATTCTTTACATAACTATGGAATAAAAGTTGCCAACGGCCTGGGAAACAAGAGGTTTAATTCAGTTTCATTAATAAAAAGTGCACGTGTACGGAGTCCGGCATGACAAAAATCAGAAACAAACTTTTATTAGCCTTTATCCTGGTCTCGCTTATCCCCCTGGTTGTGCTGGGGGGATACGCCCTGACCAATATTACAAAGTCCCTGCGCTCTACAAATACCAGCAAATTGAGTGACAAGGTTTCCCTCATCTCCTTTCAAATAGAAGATTTTTTGAAGAACGTCAGTGATGATCTCTTTTATTTGCGGGATTCCGTTCCGTTACGCAACTTTTTGAATGATATCGCTGGCCAGGACCCGGAACTCTTTGAAAAGACGAGAAAAAACCTTGAGCAGGATTTTTTAGCCTTTTCAGAAAATAAAAAGATTTATTATCAGGTGCGTTTTTTAAATGCCGACGGTATGGAGGTTGTCCGTATTGATCGCAATCACGGTAAAAGTATTATTGTTCCCCAGAGCAGGCTGCAGAACAAGAAGGGCAGATATTATTTTGCCGATACGGCAAAGTTGCCGGCGGGCAAGTTGATGATCTCACCGCTTGATCTTAACCGGGAACACGGCAAGGTAGAGAAGCCCGTACATCCGGTTATCAGATACGGGACGCCGGTGTACGCAAAAAATGGGCAGTTACTTGGTATTGTCCTGTTTAATGTGAATGCGGATAACTTTCTCAGTCTTGTCCGCAAGAAAAATACCGCCCATGAAAAGGTACTTTTTATAGACGGCAAGGGTTTTTATTATTCGCATCCCGATCCGGCAATGGAGTGGGGTGGAAAAAGAGATTTGAACACGGGCAACAACTTCGACAAAGAATTTTCGGGAACGACAGGGCGGATCATCGGCAGCCTCACGCCGGCGGTGGTGGAGGAGGATGCCGCCCTTATTGCCGCTTCTCCTGTTTTCCTTGACCCCGGCCATACCCGGTTGTTAGGGGATGTCGTGGATGTCGTGCCGACGAAATATGTCTTTAAATCAGTCGTTGATTTTCGTAATATCTTTTTAGCCATCAGCGGGGCGGTTTTTTTAGCCACCCTGTTTCTGGGTATCAGTCTGGCTAAATCAATCACCGACCCCATCGTCTATTTGACCAAACTGACCCAGGATATGAGTAAGGGGAAACTCTCCTCCGCCGTAGTTGTTTCCACCAGGGATGAGACAAAATTATTGGCTGAATCAATAGAGCGGTTGAGAAAATCCATGATTATCCTGCTAAAACGGGTACGGAAAAAATGACGAAAGTGTCTGGCTTTTAACCTGCCGATTAACCTTCCGAAGATGTGTGTCATCATCGTTTTCGGAGGGTTTTCTTTTGCAGCCGTTCTTCGCCTTCAAGATCTTTTCTGATGCACGGCAGTTAAATAATATATGTATGTTGATTATCAGGTAAAATAATGAACTCCGGTCAAAACATCGAACTTGAATTCTGGGAAATTCAGGTGTCAATTGCCAAGGCAGCGGCCAGGTTGCCGGAACCGTCGCTGGCTAAACTGCATTATGAGGTTCTTGAGGAGATCGGCCAGCCGCCGGGCCTGGATCTCATTGATTATTTTGTTAAGCTGGCCGATATTGCCGATGAGGAGGTGAAAGAATATTTTCGTTTTATCGGTAAATCAACGAGCGGGCGGCCCCAAAAAGAAAAAAATGATCCGCATAAGGAGCTGGCGGATGCTTGTGCCCGGGATAATACTCCCAGTGTTTTAAAATTCAGGCAGGCATTTGTTTTGAAGTTTAATGAACCGCCGCCCGAGGAGTTGATCAGCTATTTTTTAGAGAAGGTCAAAGGTGGCGGTGATGCGGCGGAGGCAGTAAAGGACACTGGTAGACAGGCGCAACTGGCATTGGCGGCCAAAATTGCCGGAGGACCAAACCCCACGGTCCTGCAACTTCGTATGGCATTTGATGAACGGTTTGGTTTCATGCCGTCTTCAGAAATTATTAGGTATTTCCTTGATAAAAAACGGGAATACATCTTGGCGGAAAAACTGCCTGATGATGAATATGAGTCCAAGGCGCATTTTGCCCAGACCGTTGCCGGTGGTCTGGTGTCGACAATACTGCAGTTTCGCAAGGCCTTTGAAAAGGCCTATGGCGAGTCACCCTCCCAGGAAATCATCGAAGTCTT
>JALSNT010000395.1 GCA_026986885.1 Desulfobulbaceae bacterium | reverse complement strand
AATTAAGGAATATGACGATATATTTTCTCATCCATTCCCAAAGATGAACAATGGTACGTCCACTCGCCCATGAATTTTTCATCGGCTGATGCATGAAGGTTCATTCAGTTTGAAATGTGTGTATACCTGTTTGCCCTGTTACTGTCAAGAACTTACCCCGCCAGAAAACAGGCAAAACCCCATAAAACAGCGCCTTTTCGTCCCACACACTCCGTATAAATAATCGGAATAACGAACAACAGACGACCCACCTGTCGCTTTTTTATCCCCGTCCGATCAGGCTGAGAATTCGACCGGCAAGGTACAGTTCCTTCAGCGTCCTGATGCCGCCATGCTTTAGTTTCTTCACCAGAAAAAGGAAAAGATATGCGGTCTGCAGGGCATCTTCCAGTGCATCATGGGGTTTGAAGCGGGGCAGGTTAAATTCATCGCGCAACAGATCAAGATTATAGGATGCCGATTGATCGCAACCGCCGAAATGGTCCCGGCATTGCGCCTCCTTATAACCCCTGGCCAGACGCATGGTATCCACACTGGGATTGGAAACCATGCCGCCTAAATACTTGCGCGTCGCCTTGTTCAGAAAATACATATCAATACCGACAAAATGACCTACCAGCAGAGAATCACCACAAAATTTAAGGAACTCCGGTAAAACCTCCTCCGGCAGCGGCGCCCTGCGCAGTTGCTCAGGTGTGATACGATGAACAAGGGTAGCAGCGTTGGGATCGATATTCCTGGGACGTACATAACAATGAAAGGTCCGGCTCAACTCTATCTGCAGATTCACTATCCGGACACCACCGATGGAAATGATCTCATCTTTCCTCTTATTGAGGCCGGTAAGTTCGGTATCAAAGACCACAAACCGATAATCGGTGAGCAGGCCTCCCTGGTGAAAGTCCTTAAACAACCTCCTGTTTTCCGCCAGGGCAGGATGAACCGTGCGCAATCCAGAAAAAAAATCACGTAATGACAAAGTATTACCCTACTCCAAAAATGGATTTCAACACGGAATGCAGACGTTCCACAACCTCAAATGACTCTTTAAGCATCTTTTTCTCCAGGTCGGAAAGACGAGCGGGATCTATATAGTTATCCGGCAAAACTCCCTCCTCAATCTGGGTCAGCTGATGAATAAGACGCAACTGCATCTGCAGTTCATAGGCATCGTGGGCCGTGGCCCAGAGTTCCTCGGAGATATGCCCTTCCTCGGCAAGAACATGCAGCCGGGACAGGGTATTGGTCTCCTTAATGCCGTATTTCAAGGCCAGTACCCGCGCAAAATTGACAAACGGTGTCAAGCCCTTGGTCTTGATATCCAGCTTGTTGCGATGTTCACCGTCCTTGTCAACAATAAAGCTCTTAAAAAAAGAGAGCGGCGCCCGCACTGCCATGCATTCCCGGGCGAGATGCAGCAGATAGATTTCCTGTCGTCGGGTCTGCCGGTTGAGATATTGGCGCAGATCATCGGCCAGAGAGATTTTACCAAATCCGGGCCTGAAATCAAAAAAGATGGTCACATGCAGCAACTCTTCCGGATCAGGGGTGGCGATCCAGCCGGCAAAATAATCCTTCCACACGGAAACAGGTTGACACCACTTAGGATTTCTCGCCATAATTTCCCCTGGGCAGAGCGGATATCCACAGTTAACCAGGTGATCAATGGCCTTGTCGGCAAAGTTGGTAAAATAATCATGCGCCGCCCCTGCCTGCTCATCATCCCTGGGATCGGCATAGATAATCGCATTGTCCTGATCGGTTTTAAAGGTCTGTTCACGCCGCCCTTCACTGCCCATCAGCAGCCAGCAGTAGGGCACGGGCGGTGGCCCCAATTCATCTTCCAGCAGGGTCAGCAGCCGCTCAAGGATCTGATCATTTAACAGGGAAATCATCCGGGCAATATGGCCGGCCTTGGCCCCTTCTTTAATCAGGTTCCTGATGATATCGGGAATCTTCCGGGAGAGGGGATACAGCCCCTTAATATCACGCTGTTTGCCTATCTCTTTGAACAGGGAATAGGGTGAAGTCCCCTGTAAAAGCATAATGTCGTGCGAAGTAACGATGCCGATAATTTTACCCTTGCGTTCAACAGCCAGGTGATGAATGCCGGTGGTCATCATCTGCAGCAGGGCGTCAAAACAGGTAGACTTGGAGAGAACGGTGGCCACCGGCGTGGTCATAATCGAGCTCACCGGTTCCTGATAAGCCAAACCGGCGGCGATAACCTTGTTGCGCAGGTCCCGGTCGGTAATGATGCCGATTATCTGCTCATCATCATCCGGGTCATGGATGAGAAGAGATCCAATGCGATACTCGGCCATGGCACCGGCCGAGTTCTGAATGGTCGTGTTTGCGGCCACCTTTCTCGGGACGGCTTTAATAATGTCTCCAACCTGCATGGTGAAGAGATACATCTCGTCATCGCCGCGCCTGGACATACGATGGCGACGCAGCTCGGTATAGGCCGTATTGACGATCTTCTCGGAAAAGCTTTTCAAATAAAACTGGGCAAAACCCGGTTGCTTGTTGATCAGCTCTAAAAAGACCTCTCGCGGCAGCAGAAAACAGAAGGTATCCTCCACCATCTCGATATCAAGATTTGCCTTTGTTCCCCGGATAATCGGCAATGCCCCGATATAGGAGCCTTCACCCCGATAATCTTTCAGGGTCACCTCACCTTCATCATCGGTAAGAAATGATTTCACTCCTCCCCGCTGGATAAGATAAAGATGCCTCACCTCGGTTTCCCCGGCAATGAACAGCCGGGTACCCTTGGGGAAAAAATCCACCCGCACATGGCGGGCTACCCCATGGAGAACATCATCGTCAAGTTCATCAAAGGGCATAATTTTGGAAAGGAACTCGACCACCACTTCTGGGGCGACGGAATGTGTATCAGCAGCCATGTTTACTCACAGATACAGGTCACAAAGAAAAACAGGCAGAGTGCATGCACTCTGCCTGTTCCACAACACAGTTATAACGGATAATGCACAATAATCAGCCCAACTGTTTTTTCCCGTCGACCAGATGCTCGACAACGGATGGATCAGCCAGGGTGGAAGTATCACCGAAGTTATCAAAATCGTTAGCGGCAATCTTGCGCAGAATACGACGCATAATCTTACCGGACCGGGTCTTGGGCAGACCTGGCGCCCACATGATAACCTCAGGCGTGGCAATGGGTCCGATCTCGGCGCGGACATGTTTACGCAGCTCGGCAATCAACTCATCGGTTCCCTCCACGCCGGCCATCAACGTCACATAAGCAAAGATGGATTGACCTTTTACCGGATGAGGCATACCGACAACGGCAGCCTCGGCAACCGCCTCATGGGAAACGAGTGCGGACTCGATTTCAGCCGTGCCCAGACGATGGCCGGAGACGTTAATGACATCATCCAGACGGCCCATAATCCAGAAATAACCGTCTTCATCCCGGCGGGCGCCGTCTTCGGGATCATAAATATTGTCATAACGGCTGAAATAGGTCTTTTTGAACCGCTCGGGATCACCAAACACGCCACGCAGCATGCCCGGCCATGGTTTACGGAGGACCAGATGACCACCCTCGTTGACACCGGCCTCATTACCATCTTCATCATAAATAGCCGCATCAACGCCAGGCAGCGGCAGGGTCGCGGAACCGGGTTTAAGCGGAGTGGCATAGGGAAGCGGCGAAATCAGAATACCGCCGGTCTCTGTCTGCCACCAGGTATCGACAATGGGCAGTTTTTCCTTACCGATATTAACGTAATACCACATCCATGCCTCGGGATTGATCGGTTCACCGACTGTGCCGAGGATGCGCAGGCTGGAAAGATCCCAACGCCTGGTCGGTTCTTCTCCTTCCCGCATCAGCGCCCGAATAACGGTTGGTGCGGTATAAAAGGTATTGACACGGAACTTCTCCACCACTTTCCAGAACCGATCAGGTCCGGGATAGGAGGGCACGCCCTCAAACATAAGCGAGGTTGCGCCAAGACCAAGAGGACCGTACAGAATATAGGTGTGACCGGTGATCCAGCCGATATCGGCGGTACACCAGTAGACATCATCGTCTTTCATGTCAAAGACATACTGGCAGGTGTGCATGGCATAGAGCAGATAGCCGCCGGTGGTATGGACAACACCCTTGGGTTTTCCCGTGGATCCTGAGGTATACAAAATAAACAGAACATCCTCGGCATCCATTGATTCCGGAGGACATTCCGAAGAAATATCATCAGCGGCCACTTCATCATGCCACCAGGAATCACGTCCGTCCTGCATGGACACCTCGTTACCGGCACGCTGAACAACAATACAGGAATCCACACAATCACAGCCATCCATAGCCGTGTCTGCATTTGGTTTTAACGGAATGGTCTTACCGGCACGAATAACGGCATCGGAGGTAATCAGCACCTTGGCCTGACAATCATGGACACGGCTCTGCAGGGCCACGGCGGAAAAACCGGCAAAAACCACCGAATGAATGGCGCCGATTCTTGCGCAGGCCAGCAGCGCTATGGAAAGCTCAGGAATCATAGGAAGATAAATAGAGACGCGGTCGCCCTTTTTCACACCTTTCTTCTTGAGCACATTGGCAAAACGACAGACCTCGGTATACAGCATCTGATAGGTATAGACCCGGACATCATCCTCGGGTTCACCCTGCCAGATAAGAGCGGCTTTATTCCTGCGACCGTCAGTTAGATGACGATCAAGACAGTTAACCGACATATTGAGTTTACCGCCGGCAAACCATTTAATCTCCGGCTTGGTAAAGTCCCATTCAAGGACCTTGTCCCACTTTTTATCCCAAGTAACCAGCTCTTCGGCCCGATCCCCCCAATACCCTTCCGGATCGTCCATGGAACGTTTATAGATAGCCCGGTATTCATCCATTGATTTAACCCAGGCCTGATCCGCTCCTTCGGTAGGCGGATCAAATGTCTTACCTTCACTGAGCAAACTGGTGATTTTGTCTTCATTGCCACCCATGATTATACTCCTCAATCCTTGCAAAAACGATTAGTCTCAATACTTCCTCCTCCAAACCAGGGTTCCCGGGAACGACCGGGAACCGGTCGGGGAACAGGATGCATCCTTCCAGTCCGTAAAGACGGAAAAACATCTCCGATATCGTCATTTGACCACGATATTTTGCTTTCCCGTGGTAATAGTATATCATGAAATTGTCAAGACCTAAATTGAGCGTTTCACCCCATCTGCAAATAAAAAAAGATAAATAATTACAAATGTTTCTTTTAAAAGTGTTGCAGATGGGTGAAACCCTGCGGGATTTCCATTTCATCCCCAATCTGCAGGCCTCGGAGTCTCGTTCTTCGCTTACCTGCGCTGTCCCATGGAGGATAAACTACAATGAAACAGCACAAAACCTGCAGCTTGGGGCGAAATGAAAATCGCTCAATTTGGGCAAGATATAACTACGGTCGACCAGGGAGAACATTTGCACAATCAAAAGAATAGAACCATTGCGATTCAACCACGGATACGGTAATAAAGACCTCTTTTCCTGCCGACGCAAAAGCGACGGCACAAACTCCAACCATTTGCATCGCCTGCCGACGGCGACGAGCAACCCGATGAAAAAAACAAAAAATATAGAACAACTGGTGCGCAAAAAACTTGCCGATGGTAAAAACAGCAAGCAGATACTCTCCTCTTTTGCCGATGGGGAGAGCAGGGAGGAAGCTCTCTATTTCCTCAACAACCTGCCCGCAGAAAACCAGAGACGACGATATCTGTGGCTTAACAGGGTGTTATGCCTCCTTCTCTTTATCATTACAGTAAAAAAGCTATACGACATGGCCGTGCTCCAGCTGACCGCGATCGCTGCAGGTCAGTTTTCCCCGCTCCTGCTGCTTGATCTCATCGTGCCGATGATCAATTTTTACGTTCTCAGCAAATTATTTCGTTTCCACCGGCAGGGATATCAGTTCATGGCGGTCTTAGGTGTTCTGGCTCTATTTCGACCGGAAAACCGTATCCAGCCCGATCTCTGGATCTACCTGACTCTTATCGGCATATCCATCTTTCTCCTGCGAAAATTTTTCCCTGAAAATCATGCTATTGCCGGTTGACGGCCGAAACGGACAAAAAAATGCCGGAGATATCGCCGCAAAAAGCAGGGCTGCATCGAGTTACAGCCATACGGCATAAACGCACCATCATGCAAATCACCACAACCAAACCAGGGCTGATCCTTGCCCTGATGGTAACAGTGACACTACTCCTTGGTCTGCTTGTTGCCGGAATCCATGTGGAGACCTCTCCGGAAAACATGTTTTCCGGCAAGGACCCCATTCGTATCTTCCAGGACAAAGTACGCAAGGAATTTCATCTGCATGACATGGTCCTGCTCGGCGTAAGCAACACCACCAATAAAAACGGTGTGTTCAATCCGACCACTCTGAAAAAAGTTTATCAGATCAGCCGATTTGCCGCCGCCCTCAATGACCCGCAAAATGGAGATCGTTTGCTCGCAGGCGATGATATCATTGCTCCGGACACCGTGCCCATCATTGAGGCGGCCGGTCTTGGCAGGTTGCGGATACGAACCCTGATGGCACGGCCGCCGACAACTGAAAAAGAGGCGCTGCGCATTCGCGACAAGGCACTTGCCGATCCAATGCTGAAGGGCACCATGATCTCCGATTACGGCAAGTCCCTGCTCTTGTATTTTCCGGTATCTAACTTAAATTCCGCTCTTTATTTACAACAACAGCTGGCCGGCAAAATTGCCGAATCGACAACGGGCGACGACCATTTCACCATTACCGGCCTGCCGCCGGCGCTTAATGCCGCCGCTGAAACCGTTTTAGCATGGACCCTGATTATCCCTGCTGCGGCCCTGATCATTCACGCGCTGCTGATGCTTGTTCTCTTTAAGAATATCCGACTCGTCACTGCGTTCCTGATCGTTACCTGCTGCCCGGTTGTCTCTATTTCAGGTCTGCTCATCGGCAGCGGCCGACCGCTGAATATGACGACATCGATGATCCCCTTTATCGTCTTATCCGTCATGACGCTGTATTCCATTGCCATTCTCTCGACCCTGCGCAAACGTTATCACGACACAGAAAAGCAAACCACAGCAGTCATGCAAACAATAAATTATCTTTTCAGGCCCATACTCTTCAGCTCGCTCATCTCGGCCGCCGCCCTTGTCCCTCTCATTTTTTCACATGTACCGCAATTACATACATTCGGCCTGTTTACCACTGTCGGCATCTTGTTGGCCTGGCCGGCAGCCGTCCTTGGCCTTCCTGCCGCCATTCTCCTGATACAGGGAAACCCGGCGCAGGATATTGCCGATGCAGACAACAACCAATCAAAAGTTTATTTTCTCCTCGACCGATTATCGGCGCGGGTGACTGCGATTTCGGCCGCCAGGCCCTTAACGGTTATCGGGATCAACTTACTGTTCATTATTCTTGCGGGCATCGGCATCATGATGAGTCGCGTCAACATCAATCCGATGCAGTGGTTGCACTCGTCAAGTGAAGTCCGGGCCGCTGAGACAGCCCTTAATCAACACTTTGCCGGCACCAATAACGCCTACTTGATTCTTTCCGGGACAGGGGAGACGAAAAGTACCACCGAAACCGCAGCGTGGCTCAGTAAGACACTGGACAAAAGATTGAAAAATTTCCCGGTAATCCGGGAAGAAGCACTGGCGGAAATCTCCGAGGCGGTTGCGGAAAACAGCACGAACAAGGATTTGGCAAAAGTTCTCAGCCTTTCCTGGCAAAGGGAAATCGATAAGCTGGCTGCCGATGATGACGCAGGTTATGAAGCCTGGTCCAGGGCCCTTGATACCCTTGACCGACTGCGTCATCAAAACCAGATTTTTAAGCGACCTGATCTGCTGAAGTATCTGCTTGCCCTGCAAAAGTATCTTACCGACGATAAAATCGTCGGCAAAAGCAATTCCATTGCCGATGTTGTGCGCGAGGTACACCAGGCACTTTTTGAAGGAGACCCGGCTCATTTCAGCATCCCGGCAACGGCAAACGGCGTGGCGCAGACCCTGCTTGCCTACAGGGCGGGAAACAACAACGACAGCCTCCGTCACCAAATCACCACGGACTACACCAAGGCAAATATATGGCTGCAGCTCAAAAGCGGCAGCAACGATGAAATGGAAAAAATCGTAACCGGTGTTAACCGATTCATGACTGAAAATCCGCCACCTGTCGGTTTACAAGCCAGGTGGGCGGGTCCGGCCTATATCAACACGGCTGCCCGACAGACAATATCAACGGCCGTCAAAAAAATACTGCTCACCTGCTTACCGGTTCTCTGGATCATCGCCGCCCTTGTTTTGCGCTCCCTGCCCTGGAGCATACCGGTTATAATTCCCTCGGTTTCGACCATCTTTATCACTTATGGTCCACTCGGCCTGCTCGGCATCAATGGTGATATACTGCTCATCGTCCCTGCTGTTCCGGCACTGGTCATCGCCGTACCCCTCACCGTCATGCTTATTCATCACTATCAAACAACTGCAACCCTGCCCAGCCGGAACAAACGGGAAGGGAAAAAACCGGCAAAAGAAACAGGGCATACCATTATCCTCGCTCCTGCCGTTCTCTGCTGCGGGTCTCTCCCCCTGCTCTTTGCACCGCTTCTTCCCTACCAAAGTGCAGGCATCCTGTTTATTGCCGCTCTCCTTTATTCCGGAACAGCAACTCTTTGGACAATACCGGCCCTGTTGACAATGCTGAAACAATGGTTAGTTAACAACCGGAAATAAATTACCCTGAAAAAATATCCCACCGACACAGGTGGTTGCAAATCAAGCCAGGAAACAAACAATATACAAGGAGTAAACTCATGGTCATCAACGATTGGATTCATACCGTTGCCGGATTTTTTATTGTTCTCAGCCTTGCCCTGGGCGTTGACTGCGGCCACAACCCGCTCTTCGTTCATAAATATTTTCTTTTTTTCACCCTGTTTGTCGGCCTGAATCTCTTGCAGTTCGGCTTCAGCAAATTCTGTCCGCTGGGTTTTATTCTAAAAAAATTAGGTGTCCCGGAACAACGATAATCCCGCATGCCTGAACCATGTTTCAGCCTGCAGCTATAGCTGGATACATGCCGGTTGCCATAAAATTTATAAGGATATGTGCCGGTATTTGATTCCTCCGGGTAGTGATGCGCATGATGAGCTGGAAAAACTTTCTTAAGTTACATTGACCGGGGAAAAGCTCTATCCACTTTTCAGTCCTCGTATTAATTGTCGATTTCCGGGTTTTGTTTGACAGATCCGGGTAAAACTTGTAAGCACAGGAGGTAGGAGATGAAATGAACGTAATTATACATTGTTAACACCAGATTCCTTACGCACGCATGGCCCTTCCCGCCGTCCACCAGCAGGAACACTCTTCCAATAAATTCTACCCGCCGCAGGTGGGTGCGGACGCCACCCTGTTTCGGAACTCTCTTGTTACCCAAATACTTGGCGAATCGGCCTGTAACCGCAAGGCAATCGTCATTGAGGCCCAGGCCGGTCAGGGAAAATCAACCCTGGCCCTGCAGTTTCTCCAGCATTTTACTCTCCGCTTTTCCTGGTACCAGATCGGCCCGGAAGACCGGGACCCCTCCCTGCTTCTCTCCTCATTATTGGAAAATTTTGAGCAGAAACTTCCCGGCTTCACCTCACCCCGCCTCAGCCGTATCATGGACCAGGAAGAAATTGACTCCCTTGACATCATCCACTGCGCCAATATCCTGCTGACCGATCTTGACCGCTACCTTGCCGATGATTTTTATATCGTTTTCGACGACCTCCATCTCGGCGAACAGACACCCCTGTTCAATGGACTGCTCGGCCATGTTGTCGACAGTTCTCCGCCCCATATCCATTTCATCCTGATCAGCAGACGGCCGCTGCTCAGGCGGCAGACGAGGCCACCCAGCTGCGCAAGATTGCCGGAGGACCGTTTTACAGCAGCTTATGTACCATTATCTGCGGGGCGGCATTCACCCACATTGGTGAATTTGCCCGGGCAGAAGAACTCCTCGGCCAGGGAATGGAAGACGCCTGCCGGCTTTCTTCCGCCTACCTGCAGATGATCGGCCACTGGCAGCAGGCCTGGCTTTACCTGCAGACAGACCGGAGCGCTCTGATGCAGGAGAACCTGCACGCAGGCCTGAGCATGATGAAAGACCACAAGTTTTCCACTTTCTGGAGCTGGGAGCCGGAATTTATGGGGAAA
>JALSNT010000394.1 GCA_026986885.1 Desulfobulbaceae bacterium | reverse complement strand
CGATTGCGATCTCGACTGCTGACCCTTTTGGATCGGGGTATCACCGGTCTGGCCGTAGTTTTTCTTCACGCCTATGGATACCCTGGACATGAAGAGATGGTGGGCAATCTGGCTGGAGAACTGGGATTTACCCAGGTTTCTCTTTCCTCCAAGGTTATGCCCACGGTCAAGATGGTGCCTCGCGGCGACACGACCATGGTGGACGGCTACCTGACCCCGCACATAAAAGAGTATCTGACAAGTTTCAGGCGAGGGTTTATCGGGGCTCTTCAAGGGACGAATTTGCTTTTTATGCAATCGGACGGCGGTCTTTCCGCAGCCGACGGGTTTACCGGCAGTCGGGCAATTCTTTCCGGCCCGGCGGGAGGCGTGGTCGGCTACGGCCTGACCAGCTATAACCGGGAGACTGGTCGGCCGGTGATCGGTTTTGACATGGGCGGCACCTCCACGGATGTGTCGCGATATGGCGGGGAACTGGAATTAACCTTTGAAACCAGGACAGCCGGCGTCCGTATCCAGGCGCCGCAGCTGGATATCAGAACCGTGGCCGCCGGCGGCGGTTCCCGTCTTTTTTTTGAAAATGGAATGTTTCGGGTCGGTCCGGAGTCAGCCGGGGCCCATCCCGGCCCGGTCTGCTATCGCAAGGGCGGCCATCTTGCAATAACAGATGCCAATCTGGTCCTGGGGCGCCTGCAGGCCGACTATTTTCCCCATATCTTCGGACCGTCTGAAGACCAGCCTCTTGATGTGGATGCGGCCTGCAGGGCCATGCAGGAAATGACCCGTCAGGTAAATCTCTATTATAAGGACAGCGGCCGTCCACCGGTTTCCGTGGAAGAAGTCGCCCTTGGTTTTCTTGATGTTGCCAACGAAGTCATGGTTCGCCCCATCCGTGAGGTTTCGGTAATGCGCGGTTTTGATATTAAGGAGCATGTGTTGGCTACCTTTGGCGGGGCCGGAGCGCAACACGCCTGCGCAATCGCAAGAATTCTCGGAATTTCCACTATTTTTATCCACAGGTTTTCCGGTATTCTGTCGGCCTACGGCATTGGTCTTGCCGATATCGTGGTGGAGAAACAGGAAGCCGCCGCCCTGATCCTTGGCAGCGAGGTAATGGTTGAGGTTGAAAAACGGCTTGATCTGCTGCAGAAAAAGGCCGAGAATGAACTGCGTGACCAGGGTAGTGGTCCAGAGGATATCAAGTGCCATCGGTACCTCCATCTGCGCTACCAGGGAACGGATACCGGCCTGATGATTGAGCAATCAGATGATCGCACCTTTGTCGATGCCTTTAATCATGCCTATCGACGGGAGTTTGGCTTTATTCTGGAAGACCGGCGGATCATGGTTGATGATTTCCGGGTTCGGGCCGTTGGCAGAGGCTCCCGCCTGATTCGGCGCCCGCTTGCAGAGGCCACCGACCCTCCGGAAAAGGAACGGGTCGTTTCCTGTTATTTCAGCGGTGGCCGGCAGGATACCGATCTTTATCTGATGGAAAAACTGGCGGCCGGCCACCGGCTTGCCGGCCCGGCCATCATCATCCAGGAGAGCGCAACCATTGTTATTGAACCCGACTGCTCTGCCCTGATTACCGCTTTTGGTGACGTTGAAATTACCGTGGGTAAAGGCGGTTGCCGACAGATTGATACAGCGGTTGATCCTGTTCGTCTGGCTGTTTTTTCCAACCTGTTCATGTCCATTGCCGAGCAGATGGGGCGCATGCTGCAGAAAACAGCGATTTCAACCAATATCAAGGAGCGGCTTGATTTTTCCTGTGCACTTTTTGATGCCCGGGGCAATCTGGTGGCCAATGCCCCCCATGTGCCGGTGCATCTTGGCGCCATGAGCGAGGCAGTGCGTGAGCAGATCAACCATTGTCCGGATATTGGACCTGGTGATGTGCTTTTGTCCAATCATCCGGCAGCCGGTGGTTCCCATCTGCCGGACATGACGGTGATGACCCCGGTATTCAGGGAGGGGGATATCATTTTCTGGGTGGCCAGCCGGGGGCATCATGCCGATATCGGCGGTATCTCACCAGGATCCATGCCACCGCATTCCCAGCGACTGGCTGAGGAGGGCACGGCCATCTTTTCCTTTAAGCTGGTGGAACAGGGTGTTTTTCAAGAAAATGAGATTGCCGATCTGCTGTTACACCCTCTTGGTGATGGCGATCTGGAGATACAAGGCACCAGGCGGCTTTCGGACAATCTGTCCGATCTCAAGGCTCAGGTGGCTGCTAATCAAAAGGGAATCGACTTGATTCTTGAGATGGTGGATCAATATGGTTTGTCGGTGATTGAAGCCTATATGGGCCATGTGCAGGCAGCCGCCGAGACGGCGGTCAGGGAAAGTCTTAAGGAATTGTCGATTGCCGGAAAGGAGCCGGAAAAGGGAAGGCTTGAGGCCGTCGATTCCCTTGATGACGGCAGCCTGATCGCCCTGACAATCACCATCGACAGCAGCAACGGCAGCGCTCATTTTGATTTTACCGGCACCGGCCATGAAATATG
>JALSNT010000393.1 GCA_026986885.1 Desulfobulbaceae bacterium | reverse complement strand
AGAACATAGCGGGTTGTTCGATATGGAATGCGGAGATGCCTGCCGTGGCGAAGTTTAGTCGAATGCAGATTGTTGGCCTTCAGCAGTGTTGTTTTATTAAGTTTGTAGAGCCGACAGATCCGCCCTAAGGTATCACCACGGTGCACGATATGGGTTTTCCAGGCGGTAGTAACAACCGGGTACAGTCTTTTAAGATTTTCCGCAACCAGCGATCGGCTTCCCCGGGGAATTTTTACCTGATAATTTCCTGATCCCGGAGGAGTTACCCGTCTGCGCAGTTCATTGTTAAGTGTGCGGATTGTTTTCACATCGGTCCCGGCCGCTGCCGCTATTGCGCTAAGATCGGTCCCGGCCGGAACGGCAATCCGGTCACAGCTAATAGGAGTCTGATAGGAAATATCAGTAAAACCGTATTTTGCCGGTTCCCTGGCAATCATGATGGCGGCTATCAGTTTTGGGACATACCGTTTGGTTTCAAGGCGCAAGAATTTATGATGGGCTAATTCCCAGAAATCCCTGGTCTTGTATCGTTTGATTCCCTGGCGAATCTTTCCTTCCCCGGCATTGTATGAGGCTACTGCCAGGTACCAGTCGTCAAATTCACTGTACAGGGCATCCAGATAGGCTATGGCTGCCATGGTCGCCTTTTCCGGGTTACGCCGTTCATCTACCCAGGAGTTAATACGTAGTCCATATTTTCTGCCCGTTCCCTTCATAAACTGCCAGAGTCCGACGGCCCTGGCCCGGGAACAGGCAGACGGATTGAAGCCCGACTCGATCATTGCCAGATAGGCAAGGTCGCGGGGCAGGCCTGCCTGCTGAAATTTTTTTTCGATAAAGGGAAGATATTTGCCGGAACGGGCCAGCCAGCGTTGAAAATATTTTCGCTGTCTATGTTGAAAGATGTCCAGATAGAACTGCACCTGTTTGTTGACAGTGACCGGAAAATCAAAAACAATTTCCGGCTCAATCCGGGCAACCGTTTCCGCCTGGCCGTCTGTCCAGGCCCCGGTATTGTCAAGGGCATTCAGCTCTTCTTTAAGAACTGCATCCGGCTCAACAAGTTGTGCCCGGTCGATGCTGTCTACGCAATGGATGCCTTGCAGCTGGGTCGGGCGGTTGGTATCGACGGTTTGTACGGACGAGCAGGCTGTAAACAGGACGGCAAGCAACAGGAGAAAGAGGGGCGCAAGGGAATGTATGATCGACTTCATCTATAATTGACGAGCAAGGGGATTGGGAAAGGTGAACAGAAGCGGCACGGATGATATGACGACAGTTTCTGCAAGGGAATGTTGTTTTTTATTTGGGACGAAGTATTATAGCTTCTTTTTACCTAAGCCATCATAAGTCGTTGATTTTGACTTTTTATAGATTTGTCAATTTGTCATAATTAAAGGCTGATAATACAAAAGTGCTTATTTATCACAATGTTCTAAAATATATTTATAGTTTCTTTACCATTAAATGAAAAAAAATGACAAGGAAAAACGAACTGTTGGCGTATTTTTATCGAAAAATCAGACTATTTGACCACTGGTGCGGAGTGGTTGTATTACTGCAGGCTGAATTTTTTGGTTATAAAAACAAATTGTTATGTTGATATTGTTTGTTAATTTCTTTATTGAAATATATCGTTGCCCTGTCACGCCCCGGTAACTCCTTTTCCTGCCTTTCCTGATTATGTTACGGTTTATAAAATATTTTTTGCTGTTTTCTTTGATCCTGTTCTTTTTGCTTGCGGCCGCTGCCGGAGGAGGACTGTATTATCTGATTGTTCTCCATCCAAGCCCTGAGATCAGTCAGGAAAATATTGAAGCCATCCTTGGTCGGGAGAGTCCGGTTCTCTATAATGACGGCTTGGAAAAAATAGGGGTACTCTTTCATGGGTATCATCGCCAGTACCTTCGTTATGACCAGATTCCCAGGCAGTTCATTGATGCGCTTGTAGCTGCCGAGGATAACCGATTTTTTCATCATTACGGTATTGATCCCGCCGGTATTCTTCGGGCCATGATTGCCAATATCAAGGCGGGCCGCGTTGTGCAGGGCGGCAGTACCCTGACGCAGCAGACGGCCAAAAACCTCTTTAAGCGTCATTCGCGAAGTTATCGGGCAAAGTTGAAAGAGCTGTTGTATGCCCTGCAGCTTGAGTATCATTATTCCAAGGAAAAAATCCTTGAATTTTACTGTAATCAGTTTTTTGTCAGCGGTAACGGCCATGGTCTCGGAGTTGCGGCAAGGTACTATTTTGATAAAAAACCTGAAGAACTGACCCTCCTGGAAAGCGCATTTATCGCCGGCAGTGTCAAGCGTCCCAACTATTATAATCCCTTTACCAAAAAGAATAAGGAGCAGGCGGAAGTTGCGCGCAAGCGTGCCGAAGATCGGGCCGGTTATGTATTACGTAATATGCGCAGGCTGAAAATGATCAGTGATAAACAATATGAAGATGGAATTGCAGGCGATCTGGTGTTTCACCAGGGCCGGATGTCATATGCACTAAATACGGTTA
>JALSNT010000392.1 GCA_026986885.1 Desulfobulbaceae bacterium | reverse complement strand
AGGGCAAGAAACGAGGCCCAAAAGTATCAGCGGCAGGCGGTTCTCGCCACCCTGGCGGACCAGGTGATACGCAGCTTTTACACCATTGTCCAGGCAGATGAAATCGTTGCCGCCCGCAAGTCTGCAATTACCGCTATTTCAGCGTCGCTGGCAGTGGCCAAAGCCCGATATGCGGCAGGAGATCTGCTCAAGGCTAATCTACTTGATATCGAAGTGCAGCAGTCTGCAGCTCACGAACGCCTCATACAGGCCAACCATGGATATAATCTTGCCAAACGCGCCTTTCTTAACCTGCTGGGCATTCGACTTGCCGATGTTCAGCTGGACATTACCAGGCAATGTCTCCAGCAAATCCCTGCCGACCCGGACGGCGACATGCGCCCTGAACTGCGAAGACTGGATGCCGTAATCCACGCAGCTGAGGAAGAGGTAAACAGGGCCGAAGGTGGCTATCTGCCCACAGCCGACCTCTTTGGCAGCTATCAGGTGGACAAGGGATTTGTCGATGAATCGGGCAGTGGCAACTCCTGGACAGCCGGAGTGCGCATGAATTACAATCTGTACGAAGGGAACTCCACCGAGGCCGCTGTTGCGGCGGCCAAAGCAAAACTGGCCGAGGCCAGAGAGATGAAACGTAAAATAGGCCTGGCCATTACCCTTGAAATTGAACAGGCACAGTTAGCGTTAAAACAGGCAGAGGAACGACTGAAAGTAACCGGCAAACAGGTACAGCTTGCCCGGGAAAGCGCTCGTCTGTTCAGGGAACGATTTCGTCAAGGCGTTATCCTCTCTTCCAGCCTGATTGATGCGGAAAACAGATTGACCGACTCCCTGGTGCATGCATCGCTTGCAAAGGCTGCCAGACGCATAGCCATCGCCGATCTGCGCCGGGCAGCCGGTCTTGCGCAATTCTCCGACGACCGGGATGCAGACAGCGATATCCATGAAAAGCACTAACCTTGTTGACTTGGGAGTAACCGTACTCTCCGGCAATATTCAATTACTCAAACCTGAATTAAGCGATTCAGGTCAAAACAACAACTTTAGTTTACTGTTCTGATGATGAATACTCCCTCTTTTTATATACATGCATTTTTCCTCCTCTGCCTGCTGACAACAACCCCCTTGTCGGCCCTTGCTGAAAAGACAAAAAAACCCTCGGCGACCGACCCGGTACAGGTGAAAGTCGTCACCGTCAGGGAGGAACTGCTGTCCTCCCGGGTCGAAATCGTCGGCACGGTACAGGCAGTTGATCGGGCCGCCATCGCCGCCAAAATATCAGGGACAATAATTGAACTACCGGTTACCCTCGGTTCACGGGTCAACAAGGGCGATCTGTTAGTTAAAATCAATGCCCAGGAAATATCCGCACGCCTGCTCCAGGCACAGGCACAACTTGCCCAGGCAAAAAGAAATCTGCAACGGGAAAAAAAGCTTCTACAACAGCATGCTTCGACACCGGAAACCGTAAAAACCATGCGGGACATGTTAGCCATTGCCGAGGCCGGTTATCGTGAGGCGGCAAGTATGCTGAATTACACGACCATAAATGCTCCATTCTCAGGGGTTATAACAAAAAAAATCGCCAATATCGGTGATCTTGCCACCCCCGGAATGGTGCTGTTGCGCCTGGAGGATGACAGCCGCCTGCAAATCATTACAGCCATCCCGGAATCAAGCGTCCCGGATATTAAAATCCATAAACAGTTACAGGTTACCGTGCCGACAACGGCAAAAACAATTACCGGCGAAGTTGCGGAAATATCACCGGTTATCGATCCGCACTCCCGAACCATGCCGATAAAAATCAACCTTGGCGACACACAGGGTCTCCGCAGCGGTATGTTTGCCCGTATCACCCTGCCCGGTCACCCCTATAAGAGCCTGATGGTGCCGAAACAGGCTGTCGTTCCCTTTGGCCAGCTCAACAAAATATTTGTTATTAAAGACGGGGTTGCCCGGTTGCGACTGGTGCGAACCGGAATACAGGATAATAATAAGCGGATAGAAATTCTCTCCGGGCTGCAGGCCGGAGAACGCGTCATCATCACCAATAACCGCCTTCTGGTCAGTGGCCGGAGGGTGAAGGCCACCGATTAATCCGGGTGTCTCGATCTGAAATTTTGATGATATGACCTGAAATCAGGTATGATAAATATAGATAAAGCACGGATTAAACACGTTCTTCCTGCCGACCGAAGGCATTGCCCACACCGTTGATATAAACGCTTTTCAGCTCTAAACACATGGATAATACGCCAAAAATACATAAAGGATTTGCCGGCGGACTGGCCTCCTTTTTCATAGATTCCAAACTTACCCTGATCATCATTGTTGCCTCTCTTCTGCTGGGCGTATTTGCCGTCTATCTGCTGCCGCGCGAGGAAGAACCGCAGATCAAGGTTCCCATGATCGATGTCATGGTTTCCATGCCCGGGGCCACGCCCAAAGAAATAGAGGAGCGGGTCTCCATCCCCATGGAAAAGCTGCTCTATGAACTGCCCAATATCGAATATA
>JALSNT010000391.1 GCA_026986885.1 Desulfobulbaceae bacterium | reverse complement strand
AAAAATATTCCAAGGGTGAAATTATCCACGCGGTAGTCCTGAAAATCGACAAGGAACACGAACGGTTCTCCCTGGGTGTCAAACAACTGGAACCGGATCCCTGGCAGGCCGCTGCCAATAATTACCCAACCGGCACCATTGTCGAGGGCGTGATTACCAATGTGACTGATTTCGGCATTTTTGTGCAGCTGGAAGAAGGTATTGAAGGCTTGATTCACGTCTCGGAAATCAGCAAGGAAAAAGTCAAGACACCCATCGGTATGTTTAATGTCGGTGATACCGTCAAGGCCATGGTTATTAATGTTTCCGCCGATGATCGTAAAATCGGACTTTCGCTGAAGGCGCTGGAAGACGACGGCGAGGAAAGTACCGCCGATGAAACAAAAAGCACTTCTCCCAAACCTTCCGTTCAGAGTACCGGACCTTCTACCTTCGGCGACCTGCTGAAGAAAGCCGCCGCCGGTGGACACGACGAGAAAGAAGAAACAGAGTAACGACGGGACATTTGCTGTCTCTCTTATGCAAACCATAAAGGTATCTTCCCGGTGAAGATACCTTTTTTCCGATGTAACAAAGAAGGATATACCCATGCTTAAGCGTGAACTTGTAAATGAAGTTACGGCGCAACTTGGCGACTACTACAAACAGGATGTTGCCCAGGCCGTAGATATTATCTTAAATGAAATTTCCAGGGCCCTGATGGAGGGGAGGCGGGTAGAAATACGTGGTTTCGGCAGTTTTTCCGTGCGTACCCGTAAACCCCGGACAACGAAAAATCCGAAAACCGGTAAAATGATGAATATACCGGAACGAAAAACGCTCCATTTTACCATGAGCAAATCGCTCAAGGAAGTTCTGATAGAAGAATAAATGGATCGGTTAAAGAATTAATAAGGTCGATACCGTTAATGGTATCGACCTTTTTTAACGAACCGCTCCATCTTCCCTGTCTCCCTGACCATAGTCTGCATTGCCGAAACAGTTACATGGCCAAATCCAACCTGAATTGAGCGTTTCAGGTCCAAGTAATGTATATATTTGTGTCCTGAATTGATCGTTTCACCCATCCGGAATCTCGCAGGCTCGCTTGCCTGTAAATAAAAAAGATAAATGTTTACAAGTATTTTCTTTATAAAATGTTGCGGATAGGGTGAAACACTCAATTTAGGTGTGCGCCTTGAGTATGCGCAAAAACTAATATGGAGATGACAGAATATCAGCGAAAGAATGACGAGTCACCTTTTCCTTCCCGCAGAATTTCCGGATAATCGTGGAGCAGGGAAATAACGGTCGAAGGCTCGGGGTATATCTCACCGCCGTCGATAATGAGATCCACTTGCTTGCCAAACAGGTCGGCAACATCCCTGCCGTCTAAAACGGGAACATCGTGTCCTGCAGGTAAAGCGCTGGTGGTAAGAATCGGATTACCGACCTGCTCGATCATTGCCAGACAGACAGGATTATCCGGCACCCGGATCCCCACGGTCTTCTGCCTGGTCAACATCACCCTGGGAACCAGTTTGGTTCCCGGCAGGACAAAGGTATATGCTCCGGGAAGATTTTTTTTCATCAATCTGTAGGCGGTATTGCTGACATGGCCGTACATGCTGATATTTTTCAGACAGGAACACATGAATGAAAACGGCTTATGCTTGGGCCGTCGTTTAATCTGATGCACCCGTTTTACCGCCTTTGGCTGAAAAATATCACAGCCGATCCCGTACATGGTATCGGTGGGATAGGCGATAACACCCCCTTTTTTCAACAGCTCCACAACCTGGGCGATCAAGCGTGGCTGAGGATTATAGGGATTTATTGCAAGCAGTTTCGCCATAATAATTCTCTCCCCTAAATTGAACGTTTCATCCCCAATCTGCAAGCCTCGGAGTCTTCGTTTACCTGCGCTGTCCCATGCGGGCTTAACTACAATGAAACCGCACAAAACATGCATATTAGGGCGACATGAACATCGCTCAACTTAGGTATTCTTCTCTTTTACAATTTATGATTTTCCGTCAAAAGGCCTAAATAAAGCAGGAAGGAAGAAGAATAGCCAGTAAATTTTCCTCCAATCAGGGTAAGAATACGGCCCGAGCCTGTAAACTTGCATATTCTTCCGGCTTCCGGTATTCTCTTGGGCTCCAAGGATTTTGCTGTTAACCGTTTTGGATTATGTTTCATTTTCCTGGCGAACATGGTACATAACCTGAAATAAGAATGGTTACTACTCAATATTTTCCCGGAGGACTCATTTCATGTTTTCCCTTGATATTCCACCAGCATACACCTTTGATGATGTCCTTCTCGTACCATCCGCCTCTGAGGTGTTACCGGCAGAAGTCTCGCTGCACACCAGGCTCACCCGGTCAATCCGCCTCAACTCCCCCCTGCTCAGCGCTGCCATGGATACGGTTACCGAGCATCGAACCGCCATTGCCATGGCCAGGGAAGGCGGCATCGGTATCATTCATAAAAACATGAGCATTCAAAGTCAGGCCAGGGAGGTGGAACGGGTAAAAAAATCCG
>JALSNT010000390.1 GCA_026986885.1 Desulfobulbaceae bacterium | reverse complement strand
TTAACATAACCCTCGGCTGACAATTTGCCCTGATCGCCACCCTGCCATTGCAGCGTATAGTTGATGGTGCCGTCGGCAAGCGCAGAGGTAAGCGCAATTTTTCCCTCCGGTATCCCGGTCTTCCCATCTTTATTATGGATGCGCACCCTGCCGTCTTCAACAATCAGGCGTACGGCAAGGTCCTGCCAAAGGGGTGCCGATTGTCCGGAACCGTCCAGGGCATCGGATTTTCTGGATGAAACGGAGGAGGGGGCAGGCCTGGTCGAGGATTTTTTTGCAGATGGCTTGCCGGTGCTGTTGTTCCCGTTCTGCGTCAGGTTCAGCACGGGTTTGCGCACACGAATGGTGCCGAATTTTTTCGGCGCGGCCAACAGGGCCAGCAGACCTCGATCTCCCTGCAGCTCATCAACGTTTAACCGCAGGCCCCGGACGGTATCGACATAGACAATAGCGACGCAGTCCAGACCCTGTCGCCAGCCGATGTTAACATCCTTTATGTCCAGGGAAATACCCGGACGGGAGTTGACCCGCGCAAGGACTTTATGCAGCACGAAATCAGAGGAAAGCAGAACGGGTAATAAAAATAAAAGGAGGCAGAAAGCCAGCCCTAAACAAAGAGCGACAACAACAAGTATTTTCTTCACGGCTACCCTGGAGGTTGACGAAGTACCAAAAAAAGAGGATAAAAACAGGCTCATTTAACATGCCGGGAAAAAGCGCCTTTTTCCCGGCATCATCAAAAGTACCTTGCCGTGATTTATGCCGGTTGTCAATAGTCTTCGTATATCCGTACAGGAGAAAGGGCAAATGCCTGTTATATCTTTGTCCGGCGCCCGCCGGCAAAGTCTTCTATTCTCCGGACGTTTCCCCTGATGCCGTCCGATAATGGGAAGCTTTACGGAAAAAAGAAAAAACATCCTGAAGCATTTTTTCATCCCGGTCGTTCACCAGTGAAAAATCAAGACCATATATGTAATAGTTACCATTTCTTTGCTCACGCAGAGCACGGACCGTAAGCGACAACACTCCTCCGCCCTCGCCCGCATCCGACACCGGAAGATGGAGGCGGGCAGGCAGTGCCTGCCTTAATTTCAATCGCTTTTTACATTTTATATTCATTCCCCGCCAACTGATATCATTGGTGACGGCCTGAATAAAATCACCGTTAACGGTAAGATCTACCTGCAGACGGTTCTTTATCCGGGGGTGGGAACGTTTATCCCCTGGTTGTTTGGTAATTATGGAGATCGGATCTATCTCAAACCGGGCAAGGGTGGCATTTAATTGATCCGAGACCTCATACATATCCTCGGCGACCAGTGCGGTTGATTCGGATTTTCTGGAACTCTCCTCAAGGACACCAAATAATTCATTCAGCCTGGCGTGTAACCGCGCAAGCTGTTCCACCTGCTGCCGGTTCAACTCCTCTATCCGCCCGGTCCCGGTATTGGTTTCATCAATGCCGTCCCGCATCACCTGAAAGGCCGTCACTGTCTGTTTGGACATCTGCTGGGAGTTGTTTACCTCCTCCACCACCTGCCGCATGGAAACGACGGAACCTGAGACCCGGTCGGTGAGCAGATTGATCAGGTCGGTAATCTCATCGGTTGAGTCCGCTGTCTGCCTGGCCAGTTCTTTAATTTCATTGGCAACAACGGCAAATCCTTTTCCGGCCTCACCGGCACGGGCTGCTTCAATAGTGGCATTTAAGGCCAACAGATTTGTTTGATCGGCGATATTTTGGATTGACTCGACAATGGTATGAATTTTTCCGGATGCCTGATCAAGGGATTCAATCTCCTCCGCTGTTGCATGGACACTGTCAACGGCATGGGAAAGCATGGAAATATTTTCTTCAACAATCGAGATCCCTGATGCCGCTTCTGTTTCCGTCCTGTTTACAATCTCTTTCGCCCCGATTATGCATTCATCGACTTGTCCTGAAACTTCCTGTAACGATTCAATGGCCTGTAATACCTCGGCAGACCGGTCCTGCTGCTTGGCGCCGACAGCGGATATTTCCTTGGAAATCGAGGCCACCTGATGGGAGGAGTGGGCCATCTGCCGGGAATTTTGCTGGACATTACGGATTACCCCGGCAAGGGACTTTCTCATTTTATCGACATGACCGGCCAATTTGCCTATTTCATCACGGGAACAGTCAACCTGTGGATATTTCTTTAAATCTCCGTCGGCAATACGTTGTGCCGACCGCACCATGCCCGCAAGCGGCTCTGTTAAATTGGTCAGCAGGGCGGAGGCAATCAGCCAGGAGGCAAACAGGGCAAGTACCCACATCACGACTTCAACAATTTGCAGAACCCGGACCTTACCGTCCGCCTTATTGGCTAACATGCCGACGGCCTTATTCATGGTCGCAAGCGTTTTGACGCTCATGGCGTTGACCTTGAGTAACTGCCCTGGTTGCACATTTCCGGGGCTAACCGCCGAAATTGCCTGTACCAGCTGCTGCCAGAGCTGGTGGACAAGCAGGAGCTGCTTATGAATATGCCGATCAACGCCGGA
>JALSNT010000389.1 GCA_026986885.1 Desulfobulbaceae bacterium | reverse complement strand
CCTTGTAGGGCAGGGGGCCGTCCAGCTCCATAGCTGCCATGGCTTTCGCCATTTTTTCGGTCGGCTGTATGCCGAATTTGCACCAGTTTTTCCCTGGACACGCCTGCACATAATGGACGCGATTGCGGGCATGGGGTGGTTTGGGCGGTAGGCCAAGTTCCTGCACAAGCTGTTTATGCTTTTCCGGCTCCAGACCATGGAAAAAAAATCGTTGAGCTCCGGTGACCTTTACCATGGGAATGTCATACTTGCGGACAAGTTCCGTGATACGTTCCAGGTCTTGAAGGCTGAGCATTCCGGCGTTGATTCCCGGCATGGGGCAAAAGGTTTTGTGGTTCTTTGTGGTGTCCATTTTTCATCCTCCGGAGACAGGGCCGAACCAATTTGGTCCGGCCCCTGGCAATTGGAATAAAAATAACAAATAAAAGTGTCCCGGTGTAGATGGGAAGACGCGTCCGCTTTATCCGAGGATGGCCTGCAGATCGTTTTCCGGGGTATCAACAGGTTTGATATCAAAGGTATCAACCAGGAACTGAAGGACGGCCGGACTGATAAATGCCGGCAGGGAGGGTCCGAGGCGGATATCCTTGATTCCGAGATACAGCAGGGTCAGCAGGATTGCAACTGCTTTCTGCTCGTACCAGGAAATAATCATGGACAGCGGCAGGTCATTAACGTCACATTCAAAGGCACCTGCCAGGGCAACAGCTATCTGGATAGCGGAATAGGCGTCATTACACTGACCAACATCAAGCAGACGGGGAATACCACCGATGTCGCCGAGATCCTTGTCAAAGAAACGGAATTTTCCGCAGGCCAGTGTCAGGACCATGCAATCAGAGGGTACCTGCTCGACAAATTTGGTAAAATAGTCGCGACCCGGCTTGGCGCCGTCACAACCACCAACCAGAAAGAAGTGGCGAATGTCTTTGTTTTTAACGGCCTCAATAACCTTGTCGGCGACCCCTAAGACAGCGTTGTGGCCAAAACCGACCATTACGGAACCGTTATCCGCATCATCCTGCCAGCCATCCATTGCCAGGGCTTTATCAATGACCGGTGTAAAATCCTTGTCTTGAATATGGGTGACGCCCGGCCAGCCAACCAGACCGGTTGTAAAAACACGGTCCTTGTAATCTTCCCGTGGTTTCTGGATACAGTTGGTGGTAAACAGCACCGGCCCCGGGAAATTAGGAAATTCCTTGTGCTGGTTTTGCCAGGCGGTACCGAAATGACCATAAAAATGAGCATATTTTTTCAGCTCCGGATAACCGTGACAGGGAAGCATTTCACCATGGGTATATACATCAATGCCCTTGCCTTCGGTTTGCTTGAGAAGTAATTCGAGATCGTGCAGGTCATGGCCGGTAATAAGGATGCATTTGTTTTTTCTGTGACCGAGCGGTACGGAGGTCGGAACCGGATGGCCATAGGTGCCGGTATTAGCGCTATCAAGCAGCTCCATGGCCTTGAGATTGGTTTCGCCGGCCTTCATGGCAACGGGGATGCAGTCTTCAACGGTGAGCCCTTTTGCCAGTAATGCAGCAAGGGCATCATATATAAAACCGGCGACCATCGGATCGGATTGACCAAGAATAGCCGCATGATCACCATAGGCGGCAATACCCTTCAGGCCATAAAGCAGGGTCTGCTTGAGGGAGCGGACATTCTCATCTTCATCAAGACTGGGGATAAAATTAAGATCGGCACCCTGTTCGGCCAACTCTTCAACAGTATCACCGGGGGTAAAGGTTGCCGCCGGATGATCGAAATCAGTGTTGCCGCCGGCAGCGGCAACCTGTGTTTTCAGCTCTTCGCGCAGTGAAACCGCTTTTTTGATCAGGGGAACAAAGCGTTCCGGATCAAAATCAACATTGGTAAGGGTTGAAAAAATGGCTTCCATCACGAAACGATCCATGTCACTATCAACAATGTCTTTTTTTCTGGCCTCGGCGGCAAATAACGACATGCCGCAAAGTGCGTAGATGAGAAGATCTTCAATATCGGCAACTTCTTCCTTTTTACCGCAGACGCCGATGGTTGTGCAGGCGATTCCCTTTGCTGTCTGTTCACACTGGTTACAATACATTATTTATCTCCTTGTTGTGGAAGTGGTGTTGGGAAATATCAATCCTGATGCCGGGTATACCGGCGATTGTCCTGGTGGTTGTTGGTCGGACAACGTAAAAAATAATGCTTCGACCGAAATCGATTGCTTCAGGTCCGACCAAACCTGCATATATCTTGTTTCAACTATTTTTTGACTAATATTCTATTCTCAAACCATGAGTACTATACCCACATTGTGTCAATATTCCTTGACCTGCGTCAAGTTTTCTTTCTTTTTTGGTTTTTTTAACAGATAAGTTATCATGCCGTGACTTCCTCAAAAAAAAAGAAACAGAGGATGTGGGCAAGTCATCAATCGCATGGCATTTTGAAAAATTGTTTTTCCGCCCAGTTTCGGTATCACCCTTAATTCAGGTCTCATAATAATCATTAACAAGATGGTTGTGATTTTCCGGCAG
>JALSNT010000388.1 GCA_026986885.1 Desulfobulbaceae bacterium | reverse complement strand
GGGTGTTTCCGCACAGGCGCCAAACAGATCATGCCGGGTAAGTTTTGCCCGTGTCAAGCGGGGTGAGGACAGACCGCAGAGAAAACGGCTCATCTGCCGGGCTGTTGCCAGTGCCTCGTCATGCTTTTCCCGCAGGCCTGTCAGCTTCCCGGCAACATCATCGGCAATGGCGCCATCTGTCTGCATCCGTTCAAGAATTCTGTTTTCACCCTGCAGGCAAAAGGAACAGTGGCCGCAATCCCGGCCAAGGTCTTCGCCAAAATATTCAAGAAGAAATCCGGTCTTGCAGCCGTTGTGATTAACCATATCAACCACCAGCTGCAGACGCTGCAGGTCACTCTGTTCCCGCTTTTGAAAGCGGTCGACCAGGGTATCTTTCAGGGCCTCTATATCACGCCCGCCAGTTGCAAGCTGCCTGAAACCAAGACGTGGTTTTGCCACCTTCAGGGTCAGGTCGCCGCTCTGCTCCAGATAATCAAGGGCTGTGATTACCCGCTTGCGTGGACTGCCGGTTTTCCGCCCTGCCTGATCAAGATCAATGGAAAACCACGTCGTTTTCTTGACGGCACAGGAGAACAGACCGCGCAGAAAACTCTGCCGATCCGCATCAAACCGGGCCAGGATCTCAGCCGACGTTTTCAAGGGCTTGAACTCATACTCCGCATAAAAGGGGCCGGTTGATTTGACAATACCTTCAAGCTCAAGATAGGTTAGCAGGGTTTTCACCACCAGCGGCCGCATGTCAAAGAGCTGGGAGAGTTCATAGATAGATACGGAAAAAAACTTTTCCTGCGTCAGGATATGATCAATACAGGCCCGCACCATATCGGCATCCGGGGTGTCACCATAGACAAAATTTTCAAGGGTGACAAGGTCCTGCCCGTTTCCAAGGAGAACACAGTCGGCAGGCTCACCGTCCCGGCCTGCCCTGCCGATCTCCTGGGCATAATTTTCCAGGCTCTTGGGCAGGTTGTAATGATAGACATAACGGATATCCGCCTTGTCGATCCCCATGCCGAAGGCGATGGTGGCCACGACAATAGCCCTATCCGAACCCATGAACCAGTCCTGGACATCGCGCCGCAGCTCATCCTTTAATCCGGCATGGTAGGCCCGGGCCTGCAATCCGGCTTCAGCAAGTAATCCGGCCACCTTTTCCGCAGTATGCTGCAGGGTGACATAGACGATGGTCGGCCCGGGTTCATTGTCAGTCAGTTGCTGGACCAGGGTTCCGGCAACCTGATCGGCAGGCGTAAACAGCAGCTTCAGGTTGGGCCGGTAAAACCCGGTCTGGATGGCGTCATCCTTTTTGATGTCAAAAGCAGCGCAGATATCGGCAGAGACCTTCGGGGTTGCCGTGGCTGTCAGGGCCAGCACCGCCGGTACCTTTAAATGGGTGGCAAGTTCTGCAAGTTTCAGATAATCGGGACGAAAATTATGGCCCCATTCGGAAATACAGTGGGCCTCGTCTATTACCATCAGCGATATATCAAGCCGGGAAACAAGGCCGACAAACCTCTCATTGGCAAAACGCTCGGGCGCTACATACAGCAGCTTCAGCTCACCCTGATCCAACTGTTGATATATTTGGTTTATTTCACTGAAATTAAGGGAAGAATCGAGACGGGCGGCAGCGATGTTTTTGTTGCGCAGAAAATCCACCTGATCCTTCATCAGGGCCATGAGCGGGGAGACAACCAGGGTAAGGCCGTCCAGGTGCAGGGCAGGCAACTGGTAGCAGAGACTCTTGCCCTGGCCGGTCGGAAAAACGGCAAGGGCGGAGCGGCCCGCCAGCACAGTGTCAATTACCTGCTGCTGACCGGGCAGAAATCCATCAAAACCAAAGATTTCCTGCAGGGTTTTGCTGGAATCGGATGCACTGGACATGGTTAATTACCTCCTGCTGCGCTTTTTTGGTATTTGCGGGCAGCTTTGATCATACCCGCAGCCCACTCAGGGGTACCGGGCGCCAGCACATGGGTGTACAGGGCCAGAACATTATTAACCATCAGCCCATCCCGTTGTTCATAAAAACCAGTGCCGCGCTCCATCTTCAGGGCAAGTTCTTCGGGTTTCCCATCCCAGTCATCCACAATTGAATATCGGAACTCATGACCCTTCAGCCGGGTACCGATCGGGTAAAAGGGGTTTTTCTGCTGGACCGAAACAATGGAATAGCCGTGCGCCTGCGGTTTTCCGCCCATGGAAAAAGTAACAGGAAAGACCCCGGTCATCGGGTATTCATGGCCGTCAAGGACAATGGATTGGCCAAGAAATATGAGACCGCCGCATTCGGCATAGATGGGCAGACCCTTTTCCGCAGCTCTCAGCACCGATTCCCGAAATTGTTTATTTTCGGCAAGACGACGGGCGCTGGTCTCCGGGAAGCCGCCGCCGATGTAGAGTGCGTCCAGGTCAGCCGGTAATTCTTTTTCTTTCAGGGCATTGAGCATCACCAGTTCGGCCCCGCCCTGCTCCAGGGCTTCCAGATTTTCCTGGTAATAAAACTGAAAGGCAGCGTCACGCAGCACAC
>JALSNT010000387.1 GCA_026986885.1 Desulfobulbaceae bacterium | reverse complement strand
CCCGGCTGCAGGCCGGTGAGCAGCGAAATTTGCCCGGGCCGGAAGACATTTTGCTCCGTCAAGGCTTTGCCGATGCAGTCCAGGCCGATGACGGCGATACAGCAGTCAGTCATGTCCGGTACCACCGGTTCATGTTCACCGGGCGCCTTGAGGGACAGGCCACGGGCGCCGTCGGCCTCAATGAGCAACCGGTCGGCTTGTGAGCGGGCCGAAATTTTTTGCAGACGGTTGCTGGAGATCCCTGCCAGTTTTTTGTCGGGTAAGCGGCCGGCGGCAATGGTGACATGCCCCGTGGTTGTCAGCAGTTGTTCAAGCTGTTGCCCAATATCTTCCCTCTGATCGAGTACAATTCGGGCGGACTGCTCCGGCAGGGGGTGACGAATACGGGTCGTGGTGGTGGTAATAATTTTTTCGCCGCGCTGCTGCAGTTCGTTGGCCAGCAGAAACATAAGCGAGGTCTTGCCGCCGGCGCCGATCAGGGCAATAACGCGGTCATTCGACCGGATCAGGGCCTGAACAATGGCGTTCATGGCCTACAGGGCGCCTGCCCGGGCCGCCACCAGTTCGGCAACAATAGAGATGGCAATTTCCTGTGGTGTTTCCGAGCCGATGGACAGTCCCACCGGGCAGTGCACCCTGGAAAAATCAGCATCGGTAAATCCCTGTTGACGCAGATTATCATAAAGGATATCCCGCTTTTTGCGGCTGCCGATCATGCCGATATAGCGGGCATCGGTTGTCAGTGCCTGGGCAAGTACATCCTGGTCGTGCAGGTGACCATGGGTGAGGATAAGCAGATAGCACTCGTCATATTGCTTGATGATTGGAGCAAGGCCTGTGAAGTTCTGTGTGATATGGGTTGCCTTTGCCGTCGGAAAGCGTCGGCGATCAGCAAATTCCTGCCGGTCGTCACAGACAACTACTGCAAAGTCGGCATAAGCCGCAAGATGGGCCACTTCCAGGGCCACGTGGCCGCCGCCGAACAGGATCACCGTCCCGCTTTTGGGTAAAGGGTCAAATACCAGTTTTTGCTCCCCCCGTTGAATCAGTTGGCTGGTTCTGCGCCGGATGATTGTTGTCAGATCTATTTTTTCCTGTTCCTCGCCATGCTCCTGCTCCAGGTCAATGAAGCTGCGTTGAGGATTATCCGGCTCGGATATATCAATTTTCCATACTCCCCGGGCGTTGTGCCGGTAACAGGCTGCGGCCTGTTGGAACATGGGGAGCATTTTCGGGGTGATCGGCTCGATCAGAACCATCTGGATGCCGCCGCAGACCATCTCCATGTCGTCCTCGGCCCCGCTGCCCTGCAGGTCGACTTCTTCCAGTGTCGCTTTATCGCCGCCGGCGATTCTTTTTGCCTTCTGCAGCAGGCAATATTCCATTCTGCCGCCGCCGATGGTGCCGTGCAGACGGCCGTTTTCCTCGACAATCATCTTGGAGCCGGGCAGCCTGGGGGCGGAACCGCTTTTGTCGATAACAGTGACTAAAGCAACGGTTTGTCCCTGTTCAAGCAGTGGGCAAATTGTGTTTTCCATCATTTTTTATTGCTGCCCCGGGAAAAAGGGCATCCCGGTATCTGCCGGAATGCCCTTTGAAAAGGCAAGCCAACAGTTGACCATAGGGTTAGAATTTAGTCACCCAGAATATGGTCGGATTGACGTAGACCTCTCCATCATGCTGATTAAAAAACCTGTTGGATATCTCTATCTCCGTGCCGATGGCCGAGTCGGACAGGAAGTTTCCCTTGCCGACAAAAGAATCGAGCTTGAGCCGGAACTGGGGCTCGGTCAGGACAACAACCTCATCATCATAGTTCCATATATCCATAAATCCCTGAAAGTCAAAGTTGAGCGAACCGATGGAAAAGGGCTGCCCCCACACAAGAGTAACCTGCCAGCCGTTTTTACTGGTGTCTTTGGAGTCGATGGCCGTGTAATTCTTGTAAAGAAAAGATACGTTGAAAAAGCCGAAGTTGGGCTGGTGCAGATCCAGGTCAAAAGAGACGCCGGCCAGCAGTGAGTCATCAATATAGTCATAGCCATCGACGGGGGTACCACTGTCGATTTCAAGTTTTACATAGGTCTCCTTGAGAAAAGAGCCTAACATATTGGTTCCATGTTCCGGCCCCTGGATTATTCTATCCAGGCTGAAACGACCGGCAAACTCACCATAATATTGTGCCGGTTCCAGCTTGTAATTATCCTTGCCCTCGATATCTAAAAAGCCGAAGACATCGCCGTATTTCCATTCGGAATAATGCTGGAAGGTTGCTGTCCATATTTTGGTGTGGGTGCCGAAACCCTTGTTCCGGTTTACATCAGCATGCCACTGGATCTCCGAATTGTGGAAATATGGCCCGGCCTGGGCCGGGGTTGTCCACAGGGTGCCGGCGGCCAGGGCGCAGCCGAGCGCCAGAGTAACAATACTTTTTTTCATTTTTCTCTCCTTTTGTTGAGATAATAATAAATGGTGACCGTTCACCATGGTTAGCCTGTTTTTTCCTTCCTTTTACAATGTGCTCGTAATCCTCTGGGCAGATTCGG
>JALSNT010000386.1 GCA_026986885.1 Desulfobulbaceae bacterium | reverse complement strand
GCGATCACCGGCACCTCCGCCCCTGCCAGCTCCAGCAGGTAATCATGTTCATCCTGCAGGGCCTGCCGCGGCCAGCGGCCGGGCCGATAAAATTTAGCGATCAATCCTTCGCCGTCTTCATCGGCCAGCTCAAAGACCCGGTTGATATAGCTGTTCATAGGGCGGCACAGGTTGCTGACATACATGCCCATCGCCTTTTCTACGGAGGAGAGAACCATATCCGGGGTTAACACGGCAAAGGGGCTGTTATTTTTTTCTCTCTTGTCACTGTTCACAGGCGACCTTTTCATGGTAGGATACTTTTGTATTGACCTAAATTGAGACAATCGGCATAACTATACTCATATACCAGGCGAGGACAACCATGATTATCGGAATTCCGGCGGAAATCAAAAAGGATGAATACCGGGTCGCTTTACTGCCCGTTGGCGCAAAACTGCTTATTGAAGACGGCCATGAGGTGCTGATTGAATGCGGCGCCGGCCTGGGCAGTGGTTTTAGCGACACTGATTACACAGCAGAAGGAGCGCGTTGCGTCGGCAGGCCCGAGGAGATCTATGCAGAGGCCGATATGATCGTCAAGGTCAAGGAACCGCAGGCATCTGAAATCGCCCTGATGCGGCCGGGACAGATTATCTTCTGTTATTTCCACTTTGCCGGTTCCCGGGAACTTACCCTGGGATGCCTGGAGAAAAAAATCGCTGCGGTTGCCTATGAAACCCTGACGGATGAACATGGACGGCTGCCCCTGCTCACGCCCATGAGCGAGGTGGCCGGGAAGATGTCTATCCAGGAGGGGGCCAAAGGTCTTGAAAAGCCCATGATGGGCCGGGGCATTCTCTTAGGTGGTGTCGTCGGCGTCAAACCGGCGGATGTGCTGGTCATCGGCGGCGGCGTGGTCGGCACCAATGCCGCCCGTACCGCTGCCGGACTCGGGGCCAATGTGGTCATCATGGACATTAACCTTGACCGGCTGCGTTATCTTGACGAGATAATGCCTAAAAACGTTACAACCCTGTACTGTGATCCGCACGCCATAGAACGTTATGCCGTCGGGAGTGACCTGGTCATCGGCGCCGTCCTCATTCCAGGGGCTAAAACACCGGTACTCATCGACCGGCCGCTGCTGCAACAGATGAAAAAAGGAGCAGTACTGGTGGACGTCTCCATTGACCAGGGAGGATGCTTTGCCACCTCCAGGCCAACCACCCACAGTGATCCGGTTTTTGTGGTCGACGGCGTTGTCCATTACTGTGTCTCCAACATGCCAGGGGCCGTGGGCCGGACTTCCAGCCACGCCCTCTGTAATGCCACCCTTCCCTACTGCCGGAAACTGGCCGGACTCGGACTTGATGATTTTTTAGCTGAAAATTCCGGTCAGGCGGCAGCGCTCAACATGCGTGGCGGCACAATCACCTGTCCGGCGGTGGCGGAAGTTTTTCCGGATTTACCCCGTGTCAGGTGATAATCAATTATTTTTCCGGCACAGTTCTTCCCACAGCTGTCGGCCGCAGGCCCAGACATTTTCACCGTAGCGGGCAAAACTTTTGAGATCTGCAAGCGATGAACCACAACGGTTGCGACTGATTTCCTCCCTGGCATACAGGGCAAGGACGATCATCAAGGTGTTGTAATACTCCAGACCGTGCCTGCCCGCAGCCAGCAAAACTTTTTTGTCTTCGGAAAACACCAGGCCCCGGCAAGCCGCCGCCACCCGCACAAGTTGCGCATCGGTCGCCCCCTGACCGGCGGACTGAACCGGCAACCCGCGGGGCCGGCGACCAAACTCATCAATCACCCCGGCAATGGTTATCGGCGAAAAAACGGCAAGGACCGTCTGCAGAAGATCAAGCCGATCAAGATAAATAAGGGTGGAGGTATCAATAACACAGGAAAAACAACCCGGTTTTTTTAAAAACATGGGCCGGGCAAGCAGTTGGCCGATCATCACCCCGGAAACTTCTGCTCTCACGAGACCTGACGACGCGCAAGCAACTGGGCCATGATGCTGACCGCTATTTCTGCTGGACTGCGGGCTCCGATATCCAGGCCGACCGGTGTTACTACCCGGGCAAGCTGTTTTTCATCAACACCTTCCCTGCCCAGGGTCGCAAAAAAAGTCTCCTTCTTCTTGCTGCTGCCCAGCATACCGATAAAACCGGCAGGGGTGGCAAGCGCCGCCCGTAATACCTGCAGATCAACAGCATGACTGCGGCCGGCAATAACAAGGCAATCCCTGGAACAAATACCCAGACCGGCAAAGGGATCCTCGTAATTTTCCAATACCAGGAACCGGCAGGCAGGGACATCCTCGAGGTCCCGGTCATCGAGTACCATTACCTGCATGCCGCAATCTCCGGCCAGCCCGGCCAGGCTACGCCCCACATGGCCGCAACCAATGATAATCAGCCGAGAGCCGGTGGTTACCGGCTCAAGAAAAACAGAACAGCGGCCGCCACAGGCCATACCAGCATCCCCTTTGTCAGCATAGGTGACAAGCCGTGCCTCTCCGGTATCCTGCACCTCCGGAGCAAGACGCATCATCTC
>JALSNT010000385.1 GCA_026986885.1 Desulfobulbaceae bacterium | reverse complement strand
TTAGCTCGCTGGGCCCGTCACAAGCCAGTGACATTATTGAGGCCGAAGGTAAGGTTGCAGCTTCCACGACGGACTGTACAATGCATCGGGCCTTGGCTGGGTCCTTCAAAGAATGCGAATGGAAGCGAGCGCAGCGAGACTCCGGATTGGTGAAGCACTCAATTCAGGAAGGTATTTTTTTTCTTTTCCGTCCCTCTGTTTTCCTGGTCGTTATGTATCTTGCCCGTCGTGTCATTGATAACCGGTTGCACTATGTACTCTGCGAGTCCTACGATGACGGTGTTTGTCTGACGAACCGTGATCTCGTACCCCTGGGTCCGCACCCTGAAATATATATCACCTATGGCGGCGGCAGCTCCTTTTATATTGATGACCGACTTTTTGATCGTCTTCGTCAACTTGGGGTTACTGCTTCCTACGAAGATGTTGAATCTCTTTTTCTCTCCTTTCTCGACCCTTATATCAGGAACAAAATCGATTATTTCCAAACGCGTGTCCGATACAGCAACTGGCGCCCCATGTCTGCAGCCGACAAGGCAAGGGTACTTGGGGAAACCCATGTCATGGATCGTCGTCGACTTCATTATTTACGTTTCGGACAGGTGGATCAGCGCAGACTGGATAATTCGGTAACCCTGTATAAACAATTACTGGATAAATCAAGAGACGAACGTGAACAACTGATGATTGCCCAGGAACAGGAACTTTCTCCGGCTGAATATAAACAGTATATTTTTACCATTTTTGATCTGCAGCGCTTTTTTAAACAGAGTTATACTCGTTCAATGCCCCATGTCCTTGACCAGAACAAACTCGATGAATTTTTTCTTGCAGAAGTCTGCCGGCTGGATCAGGATGCCGTTTTCTGGCAGGGACTTGACCGGGGAGACGGGCTGGCACCCTATCTTATCCGTTACCTTGTGATGTTTTTTGATTATGATTTTCCAGGGACCCGGTCGTGGAATGATTTTGCCCGGCTGTTTGACCGCTCCCACCGCAATGCACGGCGCCGCAGAGGGGTGCCGTCGATGTCTATTGATGCGGCAGGTACGGTCTTCGGCATCAGTCGCGCTAAACTGAGCGCTATGGATAAGAAACAACTGACTGCGTTGTACCGGAAAAAGGCCCATAAACTTCATCCCGACAAGGGCGGGGATCATAATCTCTTTATTGAACTGACCGCTGCCTATCAAGAGTTGTTGCGCGGCCGCAGGTGAAAAATTCGTCAAGAATATCCGCCTCCTCCGTCCAGGCGCTTGCATTACTTTTTCCCATTTTCAGGCGATATCGGAAACGGCTTTTTGTGGGATTTACCGCCCTGTTAGCCGTTGATTTTCTCCAGCTCATTGTTCCGAAAATTCTTAAACATGGTATTGATTCTCTTGCCGATGGTACGGCCACCAACGATTCATTATTAAAGTTGGCCGCCCTTATTCTGTTTATTGCCGGTAGCGTTGCCCTGTTTCGATTTACCTGGCGTATGCTGATCATCGGCTTTTCACGCATCCTTGAAAAACAACTGCGGGCGCGCCTTTTTTCGCACCTGATCCGGATGGACCGTACCTTTTTCGGGCACTGGTCGGCCGGTTCCCTGATGGCCCATGCCGGCAATGATCTGACCGCCGTGCAGATGGCCTGCGGCATGGGCATGGTGGCGGCCGCCGATGCCCTGGTTATGTCATCCGCCGCCATAGGTTTTATGGTGGCCATCGACCTCCGGTTAACCTTCCTTGCCCTGCTTCCCATGCCCATGCTGGCCCTGTCAACCTGGTTTCTTTCCAGGAAAATGCATTTTCGATTTAACAAGGTCCAGGAGCAGTTCGGCCGATTGACGGAATTTGCCCGCAATGCCCTTGTTTCAATTCCCCTGGTAAAGGGGTATTGTCTTGAAGATGCGCAGGAGCAGGCTTTTTCCGAACTTGGCAGGCAGTATGTCCACAATAATCTGCGGGTTGCCATCCTCCAGGGATTGCTGCATCCAATGGCGACCCTGGCAGGGAATACGGGCATGTTACTGGTCCTCTACTTCGGTGGCAAAATGGTGGTAGCCGGGGCAATGTCCCTGGGCTCCTTTGTTGCATTCACCACCTATCTCGCCATGCTCATCTGGCCGATGATGGCTGTCGGCTGGGTGGTTAATCTGGGCCAGCGGGGTCTTACTTCTCTACGCAGGATAGCAACGCTTTTGCATGAGCAACCGGCGATTGAGGACCGCGGTCATTGTATTCGATCCATTACCAAAGCGCCGACAATTCGCCTCCACAATCTCTCTTTTTCTTACCCCGGCAGCCGTCGGCCTGCCCTGAGAGGAGTCAATGTCTCCTTTACCACCGGTATTTACGGTATTGCCGGTCGTTCCGGTTCGGGAAAATCCACCCTTTGCCGCTTACTTGTCCGTTTGTATCCAGTGGATCAGGATATGTTGTTTTTTGGCGGCTATGATGTCAACAACCTCTGTGTTGCCACACTCCGATCAATGATAAGCTATGTGGGTCAACGAACCTCCCTTTTTGCCGACACCATCTACAACAATATTGCCTTTGGCCGGCC
>JALSNT010000384.1 GCA_026986885.1 Desulfobulbaceae bacterium | reverse complement strand
AGGAGATTCGTCCCTTTTGATCAACAGCGCATGCAGGTTGACCCCGGGCGGCAGCATCAGCCACTGATTTGATGCATCGGTCATGGCCTGCATCCCCATATCGGTCCAGGACAGCAGAACATATTCGCCTTTACCGGCATCAAAGGGCGGCGTCGTGACTTTGGCGGTTGATTTGATCTCCACCGGCTGTGCGGCCTCCTGCCTGCCGTTGAGTTCAGAGGCAATATAGGTCGCAACTGCCTTGGCTTCAAGTCGGTTGCCGGGAAAGGGCGGCATATATGGATGGAAGCGGTCGATGGCTCCCACCATGTTGGCCAGGCCCCAGGGCGTGAAGTTTTTCGTCACCTTTTTGATATCATTTAACGGCCCGCCGATGGAATGGCAGGGCAGGCAGAGCAGGTTATACAGCTCGTGGCCCGATTGCAGGAGGTTGTCTTTGGTAACTTTTTTCTGCCGCACCCATTTGGCATATTGTAGTACACCTTTTTTCCGGACGGTTTCCAGGTCTTTTTTCGGAATGGAATTGGAGTACATATAGTTTCTGATGATGTAGGGTCTGCGGCCGCCTTCCCGCATGAATTCAAAACAGCCCATGTAGAGCTGGCCGATAATCAGCAGGATAACGGCTGCCGTGCAACCCATGGCCCGCGGTATCCGGACCGCCATCAGCAGGCCGCCCGCCATCAACAGAACAGACAGATAAACAAAACCGGTGATAAAGGGTTTCATTTCCGGCATGGTCTGAAAGAGCATGACCCGCAGATCCGCCGGCAATGCCGCTCTGTACCACCAGGCTGAGCCGATAAGGAGGACAAACGGAATCAGCAGGTACATGGCGCAATGGCGAACCATTCTATGGCGGAGTTTTTTATCCTGTAAGCGGGTTGAGGTAAGCAGGCCGAACAGGCCGGCAATCATCAGGGCAAGAAAGGTACGGAAGAATAGTGACGGCCAGAAGCTGGGGTTGAAAAAACCGGCCCAGAAGTTGTGATTGACAACCCAGCTGCCGGGAGTAAGCATGAGGTCGATGATGCCGTTGATGATGAAAAGCGACATCCAGGCAGACCCGAAATATATCCAGCCCATGAAGAGATGTGTTTTTCTGCCGAGACGGCCGAAGGTGTAGGCATAGATAAACAGGGAGATTATTTCCAGCAGGAAAAAAACCCATTCGGTGGCCCAGGCAAAGACATAATAATGGATGAGCGTAGAGGTGGCCGAAGGATTGAGCAGGGCTATTGTCAGCCAGATGCCGACGCCGGTCATGGAACCGGCCACCATGGTTACCAGCAGGAAGAATTTGGCATGTTTTTTCACATACTCAATGATCGAGGGATTTTCTTCCCGATAGCCTTTCAGTTCGGTCAGAACCAGAAACAGGCCGCCGCCGACGGCAAAATGGGAGATATAGACATGGAAAACAGCAACCAGGGCGATCAGCAGGCCGCCACCGAAAACATCAAGGCTCCAGACCGGATAATTCATGACTGCACCTCCTTATCGTCAAGTCCGATATATGTGGTTTTCAGCATCCAGGCTACCAGTGCCAGCCCTCCGATAAAACTTATCAGAAAAATAAGGAAGGGAGACCATGACGATTCCACCTGCAGATCGGAAAAGGAAAACCATGGCTTGAGATAGGCGACACGCAGGAGATCACGCATAAAGACCATGAGAAGAATAGTACCCAACGTAAACCAGGCGGCTTTCAGCGGTTGATACTGAAAGGCGTTGATAATGGAGAGGGCGCCGGTTATGACGGCCAGGATCAGGAACAGGGAAAACAGACCGCCGATAAAGGTGGACGGGACAATCAGGCCATGCGGGAGAACACCGAAAAACCAGAAGCCGAGTCCATAGTTGGCAATGGTGGCACCTCCAAACCAGTTGCATCCGTAGCGTATCCACCTGGCACAGTCTTTTTTTCCTTTCCTTTGCTGGTAAGTATACCAGAGGGCAATGGCCAGCCCGCCGACAGCCACGGCGGAGACGACCATGTGCAGGTAGCGGGGGATAAGCGTGGGATCACTGAGATTCAGGAGGAATCCCCCGGGGTGATCGAAATATCGTGGCCATGATTCCGGATGCAACATCATGGTCATGTTATTGCTGAGGAAAAAGCCGATGGCCAGCAGGGACAGCATAGTCAGGCCGGTGGTCACTGTACGCCCGGCCTGCATGTATTGGTAGCGATAACAGAAAATATACGCGGAGTAATAGGCGATAATCAACAGGGCGACAAGGGAAAGCCAGAAGACTGCCATCAGCAGTGAGCTGACATAAATAAACTGTCCAAAAAGGACTTGCGCAAAAAGAAGGGGCGCGACGCCTAAATTAACAGCCAGGGCAATAGCGTAAGGGATCTTTTTTGCAATTTGTCTGTTTACCGGCAGGTATTGTTCATCATTGCTGGAGATACTTTGAATAAAAGCGATGATGACCGTGCCCAGCATGACATTCATTGCCAGCAGGTGCAGATAAAATGTCAGGGTCAGCAGGATGTGAAACCAGCCCCAGCCAACGGGGATTGTGTCTGGTGTCGGGATAAGGGTGGCGGGAT
>JALSNT010000383.1 GCA_026986885.1 Desulfobulbaceae bacterium | reverse complement strand
TTCAACGGTAATGGCAACTCCAGCCTGGGCGGGAGTGATGTCTCCTTCGACATAAACACCAGCCAGAGGAAGGACTAATTTACCATGGGCCGCCTTCCCGGTGTCTACCGTATAGCAGGCAAAGGTAACATTTGTATTGCAGGTCGGGGCCGGTGTCGTCCCCACAGGGCCGGCGGCATTGGTGGCCTGGGCATGGGCAGGGAGGACAATAGTATCGACCACCGGTTTGGCCCATTTACCACCCAGGGCAAGGGTACCGGCGGCGGCGCTGCCCATAGCCAGGGTTTTCAGGGCCTTGCGCCGCGACTGGTTGACGTTTTTCTGATGCTCTCCGGCTGATGGCTCGGTCGTACCAATACTTTTTTTCGTTGTTGTGGTTTTCTGCATGTCCCTCTCCTTTTTGCTGATATTGTTCCCGTCATTTTTTGACGGATGTATGCTGGCGGGAACCCTACCAGAAAAAAGGTTACTGAAAGGTTACTGAAAATATATCTCTGGACATTCGGTGCATTCTTATTTTGCAACAGAATGGACAAATCAGGCGAAACTACAGCATATTACAGTGAAAACCAATGGAATGAAAATACATGCTGACCACTGTCCGAAAACGAAAAATATGGGGGGGGAAAATCGGAAACGGAAAAGAAAAAAATCAGTTTTTTCGCAGCTGCCGGTAGAGTGCGACCAGCTCCCTGCCCGGAGTAAGGTCGAGTTCACGTTCAAGTGTCGTCAAGGCCTTGCGATAGACCTCAAGGGCCTTGGCCCGGTTGCCTGACTGCAGGTAACCCTGCATAAGCCGTGCATACATGGTTTCATTGAGGGGGTCAAAATCCAGGCCCCGACTCAGCAGGGGCAGGGTTTTGGCCGCCGCCCCCTGTTCAAGCAGACAATCACACAGCCGCAGGGTCGTGCCGATAAACAGATCCCGCAGCTCATCTCTGGCCCGGATAATCCAGAAATCAGAGGAGTCTGCCAGAAAATTTCCCCTGTAGGCTGCAAGGGCTGACTGCAGGGCCTCCGGCTCCGGGGCACCGGCGTTGAGCCGCTGAAAAAGTTCCTGCAGATGAAAGGCATCGACAAAACAGAGCGAGGCGGTCAGGGAAATGTGTTTCCGGCGAACAACAACAAACCGGCGCAGCCTTCTGTCATGACCGGCAACCGAGTCCCGCAGCCTGGAAAGTGTGACTTTGAAACTGTTCATGGCCTGATCACCGTCGGCATCGGGCCAGAGCAACTCGGCAAGGCGCTCGGTGGGTATCCTGCTGCCACCGAGGGCAATAATCGCCTTGAGCAGATCCTTAACCGACGGGCCGTACCAGTCGCGGTCATCCAGCAGCCTTTTATCCTGCACGGTTACGAAAAATTTCCCCAGGGTGGTAACGGCAACGGGGAGACCTGCAGGATCCGGATGACACACGCGGCAATCCATTTTCAGCCGCTCTTCCAGTCCGGCGGCATACTCCCGAGGCCGGTACAGAGTCGGGATCCGTTCATTTTTCGGAACACATAATTTTGCCTCCTGCAGGGCCGAACGGGCCTGGGATGTCTGTCCCCGACGCAGGAAAATATACCCCGTTTCAATGGAGCCCAGAGCGGCAAGAATATGGTAACCTGCCTTGCGCCAGACCGGCAGCCATTGGCGAAAATGGTCCAGGGCCTCTCCGTCCCGGTCAAGATCCATAAGCGCCTGGCCGATCAGCAGGGCAGCCATCCGCCCGGAATTGGCACTGGCGCAATATTCACCATATCGCCGGGTCTCAAGGGCATGCAGCATGGCCTTGTGCGGCCGACCGGCAACCAGGGCAACAATGCCTAAATTGAAATGAAGGTAGGATTGATAGTAACGGTTGTATTCGGGGACAACTTTTGCTCTCATGGCCGTGCCGACCAGCTTTACCCCGTCAAGATCGGCAAGGATGGCCAGGGTATAGAGATAATTTCCCTGGATCAGCAGCCATTGGCCCGGCGGCAGCAGCGGCAGCACAGGACTGTTGAAAATCTGTTTATGCAGCTTGCGGCTTTCCTCGGGATTTCCCTGCAGGGTCTGCAACAGGGCCAGGGAAGAGAGATACTGCAGGGTTGCCGGCGGGGACGTCTGCGGTTCAGCAAGAAAGGGCTCTACATCGATCAGCAGCAGCTCAAGGGCGGCCAGATCGGCACGCCAGAAGTAAATATGAGCGATAAGGGCGGCATGGAGAAGAACCAGGGTGGGTGAGCCTGCCTGTTCGGCAAGGTGACGCACGGGCGCAAGCAGGTCATGGGCGTGCTGAATATCACCCGGCCCCACCAGCTCGGCGCAGCCGCACTGAAAGAGCAGATACGCCCGGGCAAGGGGAGAAATAGAGCTGTCCACGCCCAGAGAGTCGGCCTTGTTCAGCCAACTGTGAAAACGGGTGAAGTCACGACCGCTGTCGGTAATACCCTGCAGGGCCAGCCCGATACAGCCGCAGGCCGCCTCAAGATCATCCGTATCAATGCACGTTTGATAGATTTTTTCAAGCTCGGCGAGGGACAGTTCTTCCGTCGGAGCCAGGGCCAGCAGCAGGAGCCGGCCACGGGGAGCAG
>JALSNT010000382.1 GCA_026986885.1 Desulfobulbaceae bacterium | reverse complement strand
AGACAATTTCCGAAGAACTTTTTTTGTTCTTTCTCCTTGTCATCGCCCTGATCTTAAACCCGCTGATCAACCGTATCCAGAATCTCATTGATCGTGCTTTTTTCAGGTACCGGCCGGGCAACGATCGACTGCTCCTGCGTTTCAGCCGGAAGCTGGCAGCCACCCTCAAGTTTGACGATCTGATAACCCTGATTATTGATGAACTTCCCGACCGGCTGCAGATCACCGAATGCGGCCTGCTGCTCCTTGACCACCATATTTGTCGCTTCTATCCCGAGGCTCTCAAACCCGCCTCCTTCAGCTGGCGGGAAAGTCGGCTGACCGAAGAATTCACCGGCGGCAGACCGTATATATTCTGCCGGGAAAACAGTGAAGACGCCCAACTCCGCCATGAGTTGGAAACCCTGCGGCGCAAGGGGATTGCCCTTGCCCTGCCGCTGCGGGCAGAGGACACCGAACCGACCGGCGTTCTCCTGCTCGGCCCGCGTAAAGACGGCGGCCAGTTCAGAGAAGACGACATCCGCCTGTTAGCCACCCTGGCCAACCAGATCACAGTGGCCCTGAAAAACAGCCTTCATTACAGTGAGATGATTGCCGGCAAGCAACAGCTTGAAACCCTGTTTTCCAAAGTGGTACAGGCGGAAAAGATGGCTGCCCTGGGCGAGATGAGCGCCACCCTGGCCCATGAAATCAAAAATCCGCTGGGCATTATCCGCAGCTCGGCCCAGTATCTCGCCGAAGCCGGAAGGTCCGAGGAAATCACCAAGGAAATGCTGGATTATATTATTGACGAGGTCGATGGCTTAAACGTTATCCTTGCCAATATCCTCGGCCTGGCAAAATTCAAGTCCCCGAATCTGAGCGCCATTGATCTGCAGAAAGAAATCCCCCTTCTCTGTGATCAATGGCAACACTCGGATGACCACAACCAAAATATCCATCTGCATTGCAGGGTGGAGGAAAACCTGCCGCTTCTCTTCGGCGACCGCCAGCAACTGCGCCAGGTTTTGCTCAACCTGCTGCGCAACAGTGAAGATGCCCTGCAGGATACGGGCAACATAGGGATAGAGGTTTGCCGGGATAATGAGCATATCCTGATGCGGGTAACCGATGACGGCCCCGGCATCAGCGATGAACACAAAGACAACCTGTTCGGCAAATTTTTTACGACCAAAGAAGACGGTCTCGGCCTGGGACTTACCGTCTGCAAGCAGATAATAGAGGCACACCAGGGATGTATAACCCTGAACAACAGGGAATCCGGAGGAGCTGAAGCGTGTATTCGGTTGCCCCTGAAGTTAATCACATAAGCCTAAACATGTGCAATACCCCATAATGAAAGCAAAAATACTGATACTTGAAGACGAAGCCAGGATGTGCCGCCTGCTCAAATTAGTGTTGCAGGAAGAGAATTATGAAGTGCACACCGCAGCCGGCGGTAGGGAGGGTGTAGTTCTCTGGAAAAAACGGCAGCCGGACCTGGTGCTCAGCGATTTGAAGATGCCGAACATGGACGGCCTGGAAGTCCTGCGCTGGCGCAATGCACATTTTCCGGAGATACCCTTTATTCTGCTTACCGCCTTCGGCACCGTGGATACGGCGGTGGCAGCCATGAAGGCCGGGGCCTGCGACTACCTGACCAAACCGGTGGACCACCGGCAATTACGGGAACTGGTGGGCAGGGTACTGGCCGAACGCCGCAGTCCTGAACCAGAGCAACAGCCCATGCTTGGGTCATGCGCGGCCATGCAGACACTGCGCCGGGAAATTTCCCTGGCCGCGGCCACGGACAGTTCGGTGCTGATTACCGGGGAATCGGGAACGGGAAAGGAACTGGCGGCAAGGGCGGTTCATGCGGCGGCCGGGGGAAGCGACGTTCCCTTTATCCGGGTCAACTGCCCGGCAATTCCGGGTGAGCTGCTGGAAAGCGAACTCTTCGGCCACCTGCAAGGATCCTTTACCGGGGCGGTTCGGGACAGGCAGGGCGCCTTTGTCGCGGCCGACGGCGGCACCCTGTTTCTGGATGAAATCGGAGACCTGCCCCTGGCCCTGCAGCCAAAACTCCTGTATGCGGTGGAGCAGAAGCAGATAACCCCGGTGGGAGCGACGACATCAAAAAAAATCCGGGTCAAAATTATTGCCGCCACCAACCGCAATCTGGTCGAAATGGTCGCAAACGGCAGCTTCCGGCAGGACCTCTTCTACCGGCTCAACACCCTGAATCTGCACCTGCCTCCCCTGCGAGAACGAAAAGAGGATATCGAAACACTGGCCTGCCGCTTTATGGAGGATTTCTGCGCCAGACAGGGTCGTCCGCCAATCCGGCCGGACGACAAAGTGCTTGCCCGCCTGCAGGCCTATGACTGGCCGGGCAATGTCAGAGAGTTGCGAAACGTCATAGAATGGTGCTGTCTGCATGCCGAGGGCAACCGCCTTACCCGGATTAACCTGCCGGAATTGCCGACGCAACAGGACAACAACAGCATACAGACGACGGCCCCGGACACCGATTTCGACCTCATCGGCAGGGAACGGGAGCTGATCCTCACTGCCCTTGAACAGTGCTACTGGAACCAGAC
>JALSNT010000381.1 GCA_026986885.1 Desulfobulbaceae bacterium | reverse complement strand
ACCCTGCTGGGGCCGGAGCGGTTGCGTGCTATTTTAAACAAAAAGCTGGGCTTCCCCATTGATGTGCCTGATCTCGCCTTTGAACATGATCTCAAGTATCCTGATGCAATCAACCTGATCCGGTCTCTGCTTGATTCCGCCAGGAAAAAAGGCGTTGATTTCAATATCAAGCTGACCAATACCCTGGAAACCACCAATATCGACCAGAAACTGCCCAAGACCGAGGCCATGTGCTATATGTCGGGTCGGGCGCTGCATCCGATCAGCATCAACCTGGCCGCCCGGTTGCAGGAGGAGTTTGACGGCGCCCTTGATCTCTCCTTCTGCGCGGGCATCGACGCCTTTAATGTCTTTGACACCTTAAGCTGCGGCATGGCTCCCGTCACCGTCTGTTCCGATCTCCTGAAACCGGGCGGCTATGCCAGGGTAAAGCAGTATGTAGATACCGTGTTGGCCGGAATGAAGGACGTCGGCGCCGCTTCCCTTGACCAGCTGGTCTGCGGCCGCGCCGGTATGGAAGACAGAACCGCTGCCGCCCTGACCAACCTGAAAGAGTATGCCCGGACCGTTGTCGAGAGCGGCAGGTACGGGAAAGACCGCTTTCCGTATCAAAATGTGAAGATAAAACGGCCGTTAATGAGATTTGACTGTGTGGCTGCGCCATGTGTTGAGAGTTGCGGCGCCTCCCAGGATGTGCCGCGCTACATGGATTATACGGCTGGCGGTGATTTTGCAAACGGTTTTGCCGCCATCCTGGAAACCAACCCCTTGCCCAATGTACTGTCCATGCTCTGCGAGCATCCATGTCAGCAGAAATGCACACGGATAAATTACGACTCCCCCCTGCGTATCCGTGAGATTAAACGATTTATTACAGAAAACCACGGCGAAGAAATTGCCCTGTCCGCCGGATCGGATAACGGCAAAAAAGTTGCTGTTATCGGCGCCGGGGCGTCCGGACTTTCGGCGGCATTTTTTCTGGCCCTGGCAGGATTTCAGGTTGATATTTATGAGGCCGGAGAATATGCCGGGGGCAGAGCTGCCGAGGCTGTTGCCGCTTCAGGAGCCAATGCAGACCTCCTCAAAAAAGATATTGACCGCATTCTGGCGCTCGGAGTCAACCTGCATACGGGCGTGCGGGTGACACAGGAAAAATTTTCCAAACTCCGTAATTCCCATGATTTTATCTACATCGGCGTTGGCGCCGGGGCGGAAAACGATGCCCATCATCTTGATTTTCTCCCGGACGGGGAACTGCATGTTGACCGGAAAACCCTGCGCTCAACCCTGCCCTTTGTGTTAGCAGGAGGGGATGTCATTGAAAATTCGTCCATTGACAACGCCGTTGGTGACGGCAGACGGGCAGCAGAATCCATTGCTGCCGCCTGCGGATTTTCCGCACAGATTGATATTGCCCCGGCCGATGAGCGCACACCGGATTTAAACAGATGGCACCTGCAAAACGCAACCAGGGGAGACGTTGTTGTTAATGGAGAAAAGCTGTTGACAAAAGAGGAGGCAATGGCCGAGGCCTCCCGCTGCCTGCAATGTGATCTCATCTGCAATATCTGTGTAACCGTGTGTCCAAACCGGGCAAATGTTGCCTTGCAATCTGATCCGGTCAGCTATCCTCTGCAGACTATCCTTGAGGATGGCTCTGTGGCAACCAGCGGAAGAATTGAGTTGACCCAGCCGTATCAGGTGATAAATATACCTGATTTCTGCAACGAATGCGGCAACTGTAAAACCTTTTGTCCAACAAGCGGAGCGCCCTGTTTTGCCAAGTCCCATGTTCATCTTTCTGAAAAAAGCCTTGAGGCGCACGGGGAAGGGTTTTATATGGCAGAGCCTAATGTAATGCACATCATGGCCGGCGGTAAAAAAGGCATGCTCACAGACAGCGGTGCAACCTATCTTTACGAAGATGCCGAGGTCAAATTCAACCTGGACAGGGATACTTTGCAGGCATCAAACGTTACCATGAAGGGTACGGTTAAAAACAAAAAACTGCGCCGGGTGGCGGAAGGAGCGGTATTATTTACCATGCTGAAAGGAAGATATCCGTTCGTACAACCGCAGAGCTGATTCGGTATTTTTGTGAAGGATCTAAACGGATTAAACATCATCATCCGAGGCGCCGGTGATCTGGCCACCGGCGTGGCGCTGAGGCTGTATCGTTCCGGTTTCAAACGACTGCTGCTGCTGGAAACGGCGCATCCGCTGGCTGTGCGGCGGCTCGCCTCTTTTTCCGAAGCCGTTTACCTGAAAACTGTTATGGTGGAGGGTATCAGGGCAAGGCTCATTGATGATGCTGCCCAGTCGGAGGAGTGCTGGAAAAAAGACGAAATTGCGATAGTTATTGATCCCGGGGCACAGTGTGTACCGGTGTCTGGTCCGGAGGTGGTCATTGATGCCATTATTGCCAAACGAAATACCGGCACCAGGATAGAAAATGCGCCGCTGGTCATTGGCATCGGGCCGGGTTTCACCGCTGGAGTCGATGTCCACTGTGTTATTGAAACCATGCGCGGCCATAACCTGGGCCGGGTGATCTACCAGGGCACTGCCCAGCCGGACACCG
>JALSNT010000380.1 GCA_026986885.1 Desulfobulbaceae bacterium | reverse complement strand
ATGGAAGCGTGACGTTACAGGGAGTTACAGAAAAAAGAATTCGCCACGTCGAATTTTTCTTGACAAAGCCTTCTCATGGAAGCGAGCGCAGCGAGACTCCGATAGCCCGCTATGTGAGGAGGCCTGATCGGACGAAGATGGGGTGCTGGTGAACGTTTACGAAAAAACAACAAAAGAAAACACGTTACAAACACCATGAACAATACCCTGAAAACATTTATGCTGATGGCCGCTTTGACTGGTCTTTTCATGGTCGGCGGCCAGTTGTTGGGCGGCAGGCAAGGGATGATGTTAGCCTTTGTTATCGCCCTGGGCATGAACTTTTTTGCCTACTGGAATTCAGATAAAATGGCTCTGGCCATGAACCGGGCACGTGAAGTGTCTGAGGCGGAAGCGCCTGATCTGCACCGGATTGTCGCCCGACTGGCCCAGCGGGCCGGACTGCCCAAACCACGCGTTTATATCGTCGACAATCCGACGCCCAATGCCTTTGCCACCGGTCGTAACCCCGAACACGCCGCCGTGGCGGTAACAACGGGTATCATGGAGGTATTAAACGAGGAAGAACTTGCCGGGGTACTCGGTCATGAACTCGGCCACATAAAAAACCGCGATATTCTCATCAGTTCAATAGCAGCCGTCATGGCGGGTGCCATCTCTTATATGGCGACCATGGCCCAGTGGGCTATGATTTTCGGTGGTGGACGCAGTGATGACGAAGGAGGCAGCAACCCGATAGCCATGCTGATCATGATGATTGTCGCGCCCCTGGCCGCTTCCCTTATCCAAATGGCCATTTCCAGAAGCAGGGAATATATTGCCGACCGAACAGGGGCGGAAATATGCGGTCACCCCAAGGCACTGGCAAGCGCCCTGCAGAAATTGTCGACCTACAACCAGCAACGCCCCATGCAGGTTAACCCGGCATCGGCCCAGATGTACATCGTCAACCCCCTGAAAGCGGGCGGTATTGCAAGCCTTTTCTCAACGCATCCGCCCATGGAAGAACGCATCCGTCGGCTGCTGGCAATGTGAGAGGGAGGCTTAACTACAGGTAAGCGAGGAACGAGACTCCGATGAAACAGCACAAAACCTGCAGTTTGAGGCGAAATGAAAATCGCTCAATTTAAGTAATACTGCAAAAGCGAATAAATCTCTCTGCATCAAGACAAACACGGCCAACCATGACACCCGAAACCTCGGGAAGCGCCAGGATCTCTTCTGCATTTTCATCATTGACGCCGCCCCCGTAAAGAACCGGCCGTTGAGGAAAATAGCCGTTGACCCTGACAATACCTGCCTGGATGCTTTCAATATCATGGGCTGTTTCAAGGGCGACAGCAGAATCCGGCGTATACGCACAGATAACCTGATCCAGTTCCTCGCTGTCCAACGCCGCACTCATTTCCGGCAGGACATCATCATCAAGACAGAGAATGGGTTTGATGCCGACGGCAACACATTCCCGGACCTGGGCCGCTACATCCTGGATGGTTTCATGGAAATACTTTCGCCGCTCCCGATGGCCGACCAGGGCGTAACCTACCATCTCTTTAAGCCATATAGCCGGAGTCGCACCTGTATAGCTGCCGACGGGATAGGGCGAAACCCCCTGGGCGGCCAGAGAAATTCCCGGCAGGGAATTCACCCGGGAAAAAATCCGCTCCATATACAGAAAAGGTACGGCAATCACTGTTTCCCTGTTCTCCCGGAAATGACAATGTGTTCGAAGCGTTTCCACCCACTGCTCTGCCTGGTCTGAAGAAATATTTGCTTTCCAGTTTGCAACTATCAACCTTTTCATACATTCCTCCAAAATTTTTTCACTTACAAGTCGATGAGTTTGTCTTTGGACAGACCGCCTCCCTGCTTTTGAAAGGATTCCATAAAACTCAGGCGAATCTTCTCCCCGGCCCGCACCCCTATGGCCGAATAGGGGATGGTAATCCGTACATGATTTTTCAGCACCCGCACCTGCTCATCGGCCAGGGGGCCGAAAAATTTACGCCCACCGTTCTCCACATGAAAAAGGCTCACATGGACACGGCCCCTGCGCGGTTCATTCCTCGGCGCTTCAAGGGTAATCTTCAGACCATAGTCATAGCCGCTGCGCGCACCATTTTTACCGGCAACACCGCCGGTGTTGCGATTAACATCCACATCGAGATAGATCGTGGCCATCGTATATAACGACTGGGCGGTTGTCGAAGCGGCATTAAACGAGGCGGCAAGAGGATAATGCAACTGTACATCAAAGGAAAGAACATCAGCGGCAGCTTTTACCGACACGGTTTCAATATCCAGCCACCGACCGACACCAAAATCCACGACATCTCCCACCGGGTCATGCCAAATCCCCTGGTTACCTATCCGTGAAGCCGGGCCGGCCACGGCGGGTGTATGTTTTTGCAGAGACGATCGATGCACGCCGGCCGGCCCGGCAGATTCAATATGCACAGACTGCCGGTATTCGAGCTGCAACCGTTGCAGAATAGACGGCAGCTGCGGTCCCAGGGTGACAACAGCACCGATTAGCCCTAACAGGGGTAAAATCATGCCGACCCCGGCCATTAACCACCAGCGTC
>JALSNT010000379.1 GCA_026986885.1 Desulfobulbaceae bacterium | reverse complement strand
CCGCAGATCAAGGTTCCCATGATCGATGTCATGGTTTCCATGCCCGGGGCCACGCCCAAAGAAATAGAGGAGCGGGTCTCCATCCCCATGGAAAAGCTGCTCTATGAACTGCCCAATATCGAATATATCTATTCCACCTCCATGCGCGGCCGGTCCCTGCTGGTGGCGCGATTTTATGTAGGCGAAGACCTGGAAGACGCCATTGTCCGCCTCAACCAGAAACTTGCCACCAATTTTGATCGTATTCCCCATGGCGTCTCTGCACCACTTGTCAAACCGCATACCATTGACGATGTACCCATTTTAGCGCTTACTTTTCATTCCAAAACATATACACACTTTGCCCTGCGCAGACTTGCGGCCCAGGTTGACGATGAGATTAAGAATATCTTTGAAGTGGCGGAGACAAAGATAATAGGAGGTAACCGCCGCCAGGTCCGCATCCTCTTTGATCCCCTGAAGCTGGCGGCCAGGGACCTGAGTGTCGACCGGTTGATCCCGGCCCTGCAACAGGCCAATCGCCAGGCCATTGCCGGCAACCTGGTTGCCGGCAACAGAGAAGTCCTCCTGCAAACCGGATCTTTTCTTAAATCCGCGCGGGATATCAGGCGCATAGTTATAGGTGTTTATGGGAAAAAACCTGTCTATCTTGGTGATGTGGCCACCGTGATCGACGGCCCGGAAGAACCGCAGACCTACGTCCTGTTCGGCAGGGGAAAAGGAGCCCCCGAAGAAGCTGCCGTCACCCTGTCGGTTGCCAAACGTCCGGGCGCCAATGCCGTGCATGTGGTCGACACCATTTTAAAAAAGATGGAGAGCTTGAAAGGTACGGTCATTCCCGATGATGTTGAAGTCAGTATCACCAGGGATTACGGTGCGACGGCAGCAGAAAAATCCAACGAACTGCTCTTGCACATGGTAATTGCCGTTGTCGGGGTAGCGGTGCTGATCCTGTTTTTTTTGGGCTGGCGCGAATCACTGATTGTCCTACTGGCTATTCCGTCCACCCTGTCGCTGACCCTGCTCATCTTCTACCTGTACGGTTATACTTTAAACAGGATTACCCTGTTTGCCCTGATTTTTTCCATCGGTATTCTGGTTGACGACGCCATTGTCGTTGTCGAAAATATCGTCCGCCACATCCGCCTGCCGTATAACAAAACAAAACCTCTGACAACCGTCGCCATTGAGGCGGTTTCCGAGGTGGGCAACCCGACTATTCTCGCCACCTGGGCCGTCATTGCGGCAATCCTGCCCATGGCCTTTGTCGGCGGCCTCATGGGTCCCTATATGCGTCCTATCCCGATAGGTTCCTCGGCAGCTATGATCATTTCCATGTTTATCGCCTTTACCATCACCCCCTGGGCGGCCATCCGCATCCTGCGCAAGGGATGCAGCCCGGAAGAATGCGCAATTGACGATGACCTTGATGTTGACCATGCCCAGGACGACTTTTTTACCCGCCTCTACCATAAATTCATGGAGCCGCTGCTTGCCCACGGCCCCTTTCGCCTGCTGTTTTTCGCCGTCATCATCACCCTCCTGCTGGCCGCCTGCTCCATGGTCTATTTCCGGATGGTCAAGGTCAAAATGCTGCCCTTTGACAATAAATCCGAGTTCCAGATTATCTTGAACATGCCGGAAGGATCGACTCTGGAACATACCACCAGGGTTGCCCAGGAGATGGCGGCCGTGGTCGGTGCCGAACCGGAAGTCGTCAACTATCAGATTTACAGCGGCACGGCGGCACCCTATAACTTCAACGGCCTGGTCCGGCACTACTTCATGCGTTCCGGGCCTGCCATGGCAGATATCCAGGTCAACCTGCTGCCGAAAAGCAAGCGTGATAAACAGAGCCACGACATTGCCAAGAGGGTGCGACCGGCCATTGCCGCCATCGCGGCCAAATACGGTGCCAATGTCGCCGTGGCCGAAGTACCGCCCGGCCCACCGGTCCTGCAGACTCTGGTGGCCGAAATTTATGGACCGGATGATAAAGCACGGGTCGCCCTGGCGACAAGGGTAAAAAAAATCTTTACCCAAACCGACGGCGTTGTTGATGTGGACTGGTATCGGGAAAAGGATCGCAACAAGCTGGTTGTCCTGGTGGACAAGGAAAAAGCTGCCTTAAACGGCATCTCGGAAGGGGCCGTCAACCGGGCCATTCAAATCGGCCTGCATGGACGATCCATAGACCTGTTCCACCAGCCGAAAGACAAGGAGGAAACCAATATTATCCTCCGCCTGCCCCAGGCCGGACGGTCGACCATTGACGACCTGTTAAATATCTCTCTTCGGCCGCAGGGAAATGCAACGGCACCACTCGTTCCCCTGCGGGAGCTGGTAACAGTCGAAACACGCCCGGTTGCACAGCCGATTTATCGCAAAAACCTGAAACCGGTCATTTATGTCACCGGCGACGTGGCCGGGGCAGCGGAAAGTCCCGTTTATCCGATCCTGACCATGAATAAAAAACTGGCCGCTCTCGACGGCCGGAATTTCGGTGGTGCGGATAAGAAAATCGTTATCTACAATCTGCATCAGCCCTTCACCCAAACTGAACCGGCCATGAAATGGGACGGGGAATG
>JALSNT010000378.1 GCA_026986885.1 Desulfobulbaceae bacterium | reverse complement strand
AAGGAGGAAAGCTGTTCCGGGCCGGTGACAAGGAGTATGCACAGGCATCCGCCATCCAGGGGCAGGGGGCAGTTTATGGAGAAGAGGGAATTATCGTCGTTAAGACTTGTTGATCCGGCCCTTTCCTCGGCCAGTCCATTTTCAGCGCAACTCTTAAGGATATCGGTCAAGCCGCGGCCCAGGGCCTGCATCTGCCGGGACAGCAGGGACGTCTCGGCAAAGAGTCCGGTTGCACCTTTGCTGAAATAGATCGCCCCGGCGGCATTATTTAAGGCAATGGTCTGCCGGAGAAATTGATTGAGAAGGGCTGGTCGATCCGCTTTCTCCAGCGTCGGTTGACTGAACTGCGCCGTCAGTCGACGCAGATCCGGTGGAGAGAGGGTAACCCCTTCTCCACCGGCTTCTGAATGGGGTTGCACTGGAATTATTGTTTAATGTCCGGCAGTTTTGCCTGGGCGCCTGCCGGAATATTTTCCTTGTTTTTTGTATTGCCCTTCATGCCCAATACATTAGCGAGCACACTGTGGAGTCTGCGGGCGCCTTCTCTGGTCATGGCCATCCTGGTGTGGACAGGAAGGATCGTTTCACCGGTTGCCGGGTCACCGATTGGTCCGGATGAGAAATTGATGGTCACGTCCTCGGCGCTGGTGTTGACGATAAACTGGGAGGCAAAGAGGGCAGAGGTCTCATTGTAGCGAACCTTGATCTGTTGCTGGTTTTTCTGTTCCTGTTCGGTCATGGGAGGTTTCTCCGATTGTATCGTTAAGAGTAAGGGTACAGCGGGAGCCGCTGTCCAGGGAATGATCGTGGTTTGCCAGGATAAAGCGAACCATAGTGGTGCCGCTCTGGGCATCGATAATCGGCGAAATAACGTCTATTGTGCCGCTTATCTGCTGCCCTGCCACCTGGAGCGGAACCTGTTTTTTATCTTTTAGAAAATGGGCCGCCTCCGGCGGCAGGTGAAAAACGGCATGCAGTGGATCGAGCTGGGCAATGGTCAGCAGCGGCTGCGGATCACTGCCGCCGATCAATTCGGCTTCCTGTTTGTAGATGGTAACAACGATGCCGTTTATCGGGCTTGTCAGCTGTTTTTCTTTAATCTGGGCCTTGATAACTTCGGCTTCCGCTTTTTTCAGCTGTTGCTCCTCAAGAGCGCTTTGCAGGTCGGCCCTGGCCATGGCCAGATCGGTTTTGGCGCTTTCCAGTTCCTGTGGCCGGGCATTGCCGGTTTTTTTGAGGGCGGTCAGCATCCGTAGTTTTTTCCTGCGCATGGTAACCAGGGACCGGGCGGCATCAATTTTTCCATGGAACCGGGCCGCCCTTTCCGCCTGGGCAAGCCGGGCTTTCAACACTCCTGTTTCCAGCTCGGCCAGCAGGGTGCCCTGGTGGACCGCATCATCTTCGCGAACATGAATAACGGTGATCCGATCGCGGTACGGCGTGGAAATATCAACGACCTTGGCCGGTTCGAGAAAGGTTTCAAAGGTGGCTCCATAGCAGGGCCGTCCTGAAAAGAAAAGGGCGATTATCAGCGCCGGCAACAACCCGGCGTAATGTCTGGAAAAGAGTCTGTTCAAGAAATCAGTTGCGTAATTTTTGTATTTTCAGGGATAAAAATTAATTTGAAATTGCATTCTCGCAGTCTGCAACCACTTACCCTCGTTCCACCACGCCAATGGCGTGGTGAACGTTCTTTCCGGCGCTGTTTATCAGGAAACAGCGCAACCCAACAGGATGCGTCTTGAGCGGTTCAACCCAACCTGCGATTTCTGGAAAATTCGAAATAAGAAACACGAAATTCGAAACAATATCAAGTAATCATAGACCGATTCATCAAAAAGGTTCCAATGCGCAATACTGTCAATCGCCCTTGTTTGTGTCATTGAAACATTCCGGAGTTGGAATTTGTTTCGGATTTCGATATTCGGATTTCGATATTTACCCTCGTTCCACCGCTCTGCGGTGAACGTTATTTGTGAATATCCATGACCGGCAGCGAGTCTTCATCTTCCGGGGTTGTTTTTTCAAAAACAACCTTTTGCTTGGAGACCAGGATACCCATGGCCCGGTAAAGGTTGTACAATGAATAATTATAGGTCAGTTCACTCTTGGCAAACAGTTCCTCCGAGTCGGCCAGCCGTTCATGGGCGTCCATCAGCCGATAAAGAACATCGCCATACTGCTGGTGATTGTTCAACAGGTAATCGACCCGTGCAAGCAGTGAGCTGACCTCTTCCCTGTCCGAGTTCATTATATGATAACTCTGTACCATGGAACGATAGTCTTTTTCAAGCTCACGGTAGGAGACCTGGGCCTCAAGCAGAACATTTTGCACCGTGGTGTCTAATTGATGCAGCAACTGTCGTATTTCCAGTTTCTTCCGCGTGTTTCTGGCCTCGGCCCCGTTGTTTCCCAATGGATATTCAAAGCGCAGGCCGCCGACATAACTGGGACTGCCCTCGTCAAACTGGTTGGAATAGGCGGTGCCGTATTCGTAGTCCCCTTCAAGCCCCTTGACATAGGTCTGAAAGAAGAGGTCCAGGTTTGGCATAAGTTCGTTTTCCGAGCGTTGCAGCCGCAGATAGGCTGACTGGATATG
>JALSNT010000377.1 GCA_026986885.1 Desulfobulbaceae bacterium | reverse complement strand
GTTTCGTTCATTATTCCAAAATACCAGTATTTCCCAATGGTTGATAGATATTCCAGGCCTCAGGAATCAGAAGGATCGTACAGAAAACAAGCAACCCGTAGATGTCGATTCCACACATGCTGTCAGTGCTCTTGATCTTTGGCATTCGGCGGGGTTGGTACGTATTATTGATGTCAATGAGGCAACACTTGTCCTGTTTGAGGCCAATGACCGAGGGACGCTCCTCTCTTCTTTCCAGAGTATATTGAGTGATAAATCATTGTTGACTCTGCAGAGAGCTTTGGCAGCATTGTTTGCCGGTGATACGCATTTTTCAGAAGAGACTGATTTTATATCTCTTTCGGGAAAGACGCTTGCTGTTATTCTTAACGTTGATGTTATGCCCAGCCCTGACTCTAATATGGTGTTGATATCTGTAGCGGATATCACTGCAAGGAAACGAATTGAGGAGGAGCTTTTTAATTCAAGAGAGCAGTACCGTCTTTTTATGGAAAATTCCGGTGATGCTATCTTTCTTTATGATGCCCAAACACAGAGGGTTATTGAGGCCAATCCCAAGGCGGAGGAATTGACGGGCCGGTCTGCGGATCAAATTATCGGCATGAAGCAGTATGAATTACATCCGCCTGAGGAATACGGTTATCATAAAAAGCTTTTTCAAACCCATATTGAAGGCAGCAGTGATTCTCCTGAAACTGATGTTGCCTTGTTGCATATCAGTGGCGACAGGATACCCGTCCAGATCACTGCCAGCCGGACCACCATAAAGGGACGAACGATAATCCAGCGAATATATCATGATATGCGAAAAAGGGTCAAAGCTGAGGAACAGCGAAGACTCCTGGCCACAGCAGTTGAACAGGCTGCTGAGAGTGTGGTGATTACTGATCCGAAGGGGAAGATTGAGTATGTTAATCCATCTTTTGAACGTGTCACTGGTTACAGCCGTCGGGAGGTGCTTGGTAAGTCCCCAGGCATACTCAAAAGTGGTAAAATGGAAAGTTACCACTATAAAATTCTCTGGGAAACTATTTCAGCAGGCAAAGTCTGGCGAGGGAAATTCATAAACAGAAAAAAAGATGGCTCATTGTTTACTGAGGAACAAACCATTGCCCCGGTCCAAGATGATAAAGGGAAGATTTCACATTTTGTATCCGTGAAAAGGGATATCACGAAACAGAATGAATTGAAAAAAATAGTTCGGCAAACTCAGAAGATGCAGGCAATAGGCACTCTTGCAGGGGGAATTGCCCATGATTTTAATAATATTTTAACGGCAATTCTTGGTTTTGCTGAGCTGTCTGTGTTGCAGTGTGGAGAAAATCAACTATTAAAAAGCAATTTAACGGAAATTATAACCGCATCTGAACGGGCCGGGCAATTGATTAAACAGATTCTCACCTTCAGCCGACAGACCGAAAAAAATATATCTTCATTGCGAATAGATTTGATTTTAAAAGAAGCATTACGGCTGTTACAGGCGAGCCTGCCTTCCAATATTGAATTATCCATGGATATTCGAACTCAGGAGATGGTTCGGGCTGATCCGACCCAGATTCATCAGGTAGTCATGAATTTGTGCATGAATTCATTTCAGGCCCTGGAAAAGGAAAATGGTTGGATTCGGGTAACTCTTGACACCGAACAGGTGACTCCCCATGAAGGAGTGGCGTTGGGAAATCTTCCCGCCGGTACGTATGTTATTATTCAGGTCGAGGATAACGGGCATGGTATTGCCAAAGCACATATCAATCGTATTTTTGAACCGTATTTTACCACAAAAGAAAAAAACGAAGGGACCGGTCTCGGCCTTTCAGTGGTTCATGGAATTATTCAGGACCACCGGGGCGCGATAAAAGTTGAATCAACTCCGGGTAAAGGAAGCAGGTTTACTGTGTATCTCCCACTTGTCGAAAGTGGTGAGCGGCCGAAAATAGGGGAAGATACAGACGTAAAAAAGGGGGAGAGGAGAATACTGGTAATTGATGATGACCAACAGATGATTGATTATGTGGTCCAGATTTTGGAAAAAGCGGGATACGTAACCCAGAGCAGTACTTCAAACCGAAAAGCCCTGGAGATGCTCAAAGGTCGGCCGGGACGGAAGGTGGATTTGATAATAACGGATATGGCGATGCCGGAAATGACGGGCTTGCAGTTTTTTAAAGACCTGCGTGAATCAGGCAGGGACATCCCGGTAATTTTATGCTCTGGATATCCCGAGCATGTTTCTTCTCCATCTTCGAAGGAACAGGGCCTTGACGGCTATCTGACCAAACCGTTTACTGCTGAGCAGCTGCTGGCGGAAGTAAATAAAATTTTAGCAACTGATAAGCAAAAAGCGGCAATTATTTAAAAAGATATTATAACCTAAATTCAATTCAGGACATACCGAAATGGATAAAACAGGAAAATATCTCGATTACCTTTATGATAATAATTGTCGAATAGTAGAGGGGGAAAAAGAAAGCCCCCCGGCATAAGACATGCCAGGGGGCTTTTATAAAGGATCGGCGGCGACCTACTCTCCCACACAGTTGCCCATGCAGTACCATCGGCGCTGAGGAGCTTAACTTCCGTGTTCGGAATGGGAACGGGTGGGA
>JALSNT010000376.1 GCA_026986885.1 Desulfobulbaceae bacterium | reverse complement strand
ATACCCCGCGCCCGATACAGGTCGGCGATCTGCCAGCCCCGTCTGACCTGCACAGTCAGCATCATGGAGATACCCACCAGGTCCGGGGAGTCGTCAAGGTTGAGTTCGTCCACGTTTTCATCGACGAAATCAATGTCCACGTAATCGGGCAGGGCGGCGGCAAAGACCACCGGCCCGTGCGGCGGCAGATGAAATTCGGTCTGGCGGGCCAGCTTGGCCCACCGGGGATAGATCAGTTTAAATTTCACAGACGTTTTGTTAGTACCCGGCAGGCGGTGTGTTGAGCTGGACGAGCAGTTGATAGGTTGCCTGATCTATGGAGCCGGTTGCCGGTAAATCGTGTTCCCGTTGAAAATTTCTCACAGCCGTTTTAGTCTTTCTACCCATGCTGCCGTCAGTCGGCCCGGGACGATACCCAAGCCGTTTAAGCATTTTTTGGGCGGCCAATACCCGGGTGTCAAATTTCCTCGTTTTCGAGACCTGATGATAACGGTGATTTCGTGTGCCGACGGCAGCATGTCTTTTTCGGTTTTTCCTGCCTCCCCAACGCTTTACTCCTGCCACCACGTCTGCGTTATATCGGGGGTGCGGCATTCTGTTTTTTAACCAGCAACGGCTGTCATGCCTGCTGTAATCAAAGGCCAGGCATCCGGTGTCATTTAGACAGTATCTGGCACATTCATTTACACCGGTAACATTGAAATTGGTATAATCACTGAAAGCTCGTTGAGTATTTTGCTCGATCTCCATCCAGGCATTATTGGACTGACGCCATGGATAACCGGAATAGTCATTTAATTTTACGCCGGAAATAACATCTCCATTTGGGCGGGCCTGCGGAACGGTATCTTTTAGCCAGCAGCGGCTGTCATGTTTTCCGTAATCAAAGGCCTTACATCTCGGATCATTTACGCATTCCCAGGCGCATTCTTCCGCCCCGGCAATGGGAAAATTTGTATAATCTCCCATGGCCCGTTGGGTGTTCAGCTCAATACGCATGCCAGGCACTCTCTTTATTCCGGAGTATGTGGTTTTGGCCGTTGGGGAAATCGTTTTTGTTCCCGACACCACGTCAGGATTATATCGCGGATTGGGCACCCTGTTTTTCAACCAGCAGCGGCTGTCATGTCGGCTGTAATCGAAAGCAAGGCACCGGCTGTCCCCGGCACAGGCGTTAGCGCATTCAGTGACATTGCCGGTGATAAAGTTTGTATAATCACTGCCGGTGCGTTGCATATTCTCTTCAATATTTAACGTAGCGGCATTGGATAAAACCGGAACCAGAACCAATAGAGTAATAAGTAGAATTGCATTACATTTTTTCATGATAAATCCAGCAATGAATTTTTTCGATTAAATCGTGACTACGGTATGTTAATGCCTCGTTTCATAACAATGACAATGGCCTGAATTTTTTGGCATTACCAGGCCGGATAGTGTCTTACAGCTCAACTTCTGTCATAACAATAAAAAAATTTACGAGGGTTTTTTTATGGAAATGGTGAATTCGCATAATGCTGGAGTGGAATTCAAGGTATTAAGTATGTAAGCATTTCCATAATCATTTTGCAACTAATTGGAAATTGTTTTATTGGTATTTTTCCGAAGTGCCATAATGAGGATTACTGGAAAAATACATGGCTGATTACCACCCAGGCTCGGCAGTACGGAAAGCAGGGATAACATCGCTTTTGAGGTTAACTTGCAACATAATGATTATATGATAAAAAAAGTTGTATTTTATCCTTTTTTCATCACCGGCAAGCGATGGTATCCCCTGTTGGTGCGGCTTGATGGTAATCAGGAAAATATGCAGAATAGATTGTTGTTTTGCCGTCATACAGTACCATGAACAGGTTGTTGCTGTTTGCCTTCGGCAGCCTGATTGTCTTGTTTTTTTCCGGAAAACCGCTGCGCAATCCCGGGGTGCACGGCTTTTATCGTTTTTTTGTTTTTGAAGGACTGCTGGCCCTGCTTTTACTGAATCATCCCTTCTGGTTTGTCGATCCCTTTTCGTTTTTGCATTGTATTTCCTGGTTATTGCTTGGGATGTCGATTTATTATATTGTCACTTCACTGCACATGCTCAAGCGGTATGGCGGCAGGCGGGAACGCAGGGAAATGCCGGAAAATTTCGATTTTGAAAATACCGTCCACATTGTGGAGTACGGTCTGTATCGGTATGTCCGGCATCCGATGTATGGTTCGTTGCTCTTGTTGGGATGGGGCGCTTTTTTCAAGCATCTCTCATTGCCCGCGGTTTTTCTGGTACTTTGGATAACGTTTTTTGTTGTTGTGGCCGCGAAGGTGGAGGAACGGGAAAACAGAAAATTTTTCGGTTCGGCATATACGGACTACATGCACCGGTCGAAAATGTTTATTCCCCGGTTATTTTAATGTGTTTCAATAAGAACCGATATCGAACCATTGAAAAAAATTCTTGTATTGTACTATTCCCAGAGCGGCCAGTTAGAGCGGATTCTTGCCCGCCTGGTCCAGGGGCTGGAGTCGGGCGGCGTTGCGGTGCAGTGTGATGTACGCAGGATTATACCTGTTACCCCCTATCCCTATCCCTGGTCTTTTTACCGTTTTTTCGGGGTATTT
>JALSNT010000375.1 GCA_026986885.1 Desulfobulbaceae bacterium | reverse complement strand
TCCACCTCTCCCTCGGGCGACCGGATACCGTTTTTCTTTAAAACGGTAACTTCTTCTTTCTTCCGGGCGACAATGGTATCAAGAATCATGGTTGTTTTCCATTGACACTGTCCGGCAAAAGGATACAAGGTCATCAAGTTTAGCCAGTGCCTTGCCTGAATCGATAATCTCACGGGCCAGATCCACCCCTGCCTGCAGATTGTCAGCTTTGCCGGCTGCCATCAAGGCGGCACCGCTGTTAAGCAGAACCATATCCAGCCTGGCACCCGGTGCAGCGCTAAGCACCTGCCGGACGAATCCGGCCGCTGCCGTCACATCTGCACCACCGCTGATATCTTCAATACCGGCGCGAGTAAGACCTACGTCTTCCGGCTCAACCGTCCAGGTTGTCACCGTCCCATTATTTACCTCCGCCACATGGGAGGTGCCGGTAATCGTCATCTCATCCATATTGCCTTCGCCCCAGACAACCAGAGTACGCCGCATCCCGAGTCTGGCCAGCACTTCAGCCATTATTTTCGTCAGCTCTTTATCAAAAACCCCGGTCAGCTGAACATTGGCTCCGGCCGGATTGGTCATGGGGCCGAGGATATTAAAAACCGTGCGTATGCCTATCTCACGGCGGGGACCGATTGCATACTTCATTGCTCCATGCAGCATGGGCGCAAAGAGAAAACCGATACCGACCCGGCGTACACACGCAGCCACCTTGTCCGCGGGCATGGAAAGATCAACGCCAAGTTCCTCCAGCACGTCGGCACTACCGCAACTTGAGGAGATAGCACGGTTACCGTGCTTGGCAACAGGAATGCCTGCTGCGGCCACCACAAAAGCGGTGGTGGTCGAGACATTAAAGGTGCCGGAGCCGTCACCGCCGGTGCCGACAATATCCATTAAAATCTCACCCGCCTTTGTATCTACGCCGCAGTCGACAAAAGTGGCCTTCTCCCGCATGACCCGTACGGCACCGACGATTTCATCAATGGTTTCACCCTTCAGGCGCAGACCTGTAATAAAGGCGCCTATCTGGGCAGGAGTTGCCTGACCGGACATGATCTCATCCATGACCGCGACCATCTCATTTTCCAAAAGATTCGTGCCGACAACAATTTTTCCTATAGCCTCTTTAATCATGGTGTACCTCAAAAAAAACAAAAATGGTTCAGACTACTGCCTTAACAGTGCGGGATAATCATCCCGAAGAAAATTATGTAACAGCCGGATGCCCGGTTCGGTCATAATTGATTCCGGATGAAACTGGACTCCTTCCACCGCCAGTTCCTGGTGGCGAATTCCCATAAGTTCCCCCTGATCGGTGTGCGCGGTGGCCTTTAAGCATGCGGGCAGGGATTTCTCCTCAACCACCAATGAATGATAACGCATACCGGCAAAAGGGTTATCCAGACCTGTAAAAATACCTTTACCGTCATGCTGGATGGGACTGGTCTTGCCATGCATGACCCGACCGGCCCTGATCACCTTACCGCCGAATGCCTCACCGATGGACTGGTGCCCAAGACAGACACCTAACACCGGAATTTTGTCACTGAAATACCTGATGGCGGCAAGGGAAATTCCGGCCTCCGCAGGGGTACACGGGCCGGGAGAAACAAGAAGACGATTTGGAGTGAGCGCGGCAAGTTCATCCACGGTAATCCGATCATTGCGAAAAACTCTGATCTCAGGCGGTCGCCAGTCAGCAGCGGCATCGGGCGGCCGGCTGGCCAGCGTCTGGACGATATTATAGGTGAAAGAATCGTAATTATCTATAACAACAAGCATTTTTTATTGCCCCCATTTTTTCAAGACCAATATCCCAGACGATACGCGGCATGGGAACTTCCGTAATTCTATAGTCCCTTTTCAGCAAGCTCCACGGCCCGACGCAGGCCGCGAGCCTTGTTCAGGGTTTCCTCATATTCCTTCTGCGCATCGGAATCGGCCACAATACCTGCCCCGGCCTGGATATATAGATCACGGGCCTGCCGATCATCGCTTTCCTGCAGGACAAAGGTACGAATAGTAATGCAGAAATCCATGTTGCCCGAAAAACCGAAATATCCAACTGCTCCGGCATAGGGTCCCCGTCTCTCAACTTCCAGCTCATCAATAATTTCCATGGCTCGAATCTTAGGCGCACCGGAAACCGTACCGGCCGGAAAACAGGCCTTAAAAACGTCAAATTGATTTTTCCCCCGGGCCAGACGACCGTGGACGCCGGAAACAATATGCATCACGTGACTGTAACGTTCAACGACCAGCAAATCTTTCACCTGTACCGAGCCCGATTCCGCCACCCGGCCGACATCATTGCGGCCAAGATCAACCAGCATTAGATGTTCCGCTCTTTCCTTGGGATCGGCAAGCAGTTCACGTTCAAGGGCCAGATCTTCATCCACGTTCCGGCCACGTTTTCTGGTTCCGGCAATGGGTCTCAGCTCTATGTCACCCTGCTCAAGACGAACCAGTATTTCCGGTGAAGAACCAATCAAAATACTTTGTTCATGGCGAAGATAAAAAAGATACGGACTGGGATTGATATGACGAAGCGCCCGGTAGAGTAAAAATGGATCAAGCGTTGTTTTGGTATGAAATCTTTGTGACAGGACCACTTGGATA
>JALSNT010000374.1 GCA_026986885.1 Desulfobulbaceae bacterium | reverse complement strand
GTCCAACAGGAAACTGCCTTCCAGGCAGCCTTGAACGTGACAAGCAAGGTATCCAAACTCTCCATCCTCGATTACATGTGATCGCAGGCAATATTATTCCTGAATTGGTTATCGGTATAACCGGCCAGATCTATTAAAAATCCTTGCCTTTTTATCTCTGGTGCGGAATACTTGCTATTGAGGGACACTACATATTTGGTCCTGAATTGAGAGTGAGTATTTTGGATCAATATTATCCGGTCCTGATTGCACCCCATTATCGACCCTTAAGCGGAGCAAACTATGCTGGTTCTGACCAGAAAAGCCGGTGAAGGCATAATCATCGGTGATTCCATTTCCATTAAAATTATTGAAATAAAAGGCGGCGGCATCCGTATCGGCATTGATGCCCCCCGGGAAACAAAGATCTATCGGCAGGAAGTTTTTGATCGAATTAAACAGGAAAATGTCGAGGCCGCCAACTGGAACCTTGACGATCTTGATGCATTAAGCGCTAATCTTGCGACCAGGACGGTGAAAAAATGAAAAAAATCATGACACGTTTCGGTGAAGTTGAATACGACCCTTCAAATGTCATTTCCTTTCCCGAAGGTCTCATCGGCCTTGAAGACCTGCATAATTTTATCGTCATGCCCAATAAAAAAGAGGGGCCGCTGTTCTGGATTCAGAGTGTGGACGATCCTGATTTTGCCTTTGTGGTCACTGATCCGACCAACTTTTTTTATGATTACCAGGTAAAAGCCGATGATGTTGAACGAGAAAAACTCGGCATAGGGGCTGAAGATGAATATTTTGTCCTCACCATTGTCTCTATTTCACCGGAAAAAGAGATTACCCTTAACCTGGCCGGTCCCATTCTTTATTCTCCGGTAACCAACAAGGCCTTGCAGGGCATTATCGAAGACAGCCGCTTTGATACGAAAACGCCTCTACCGCAGGTGGAGGAAAAGGCGGAAGCAAAATAACCACTCCACGTTTTTTCTTTTAAGGCCGTTATCCATCCTGGATAACGGCCTTTTTTTGTCTTCCAATGTTATTTAACCGTCGGATTCAAAAAAACACTTAACTCTTTGCCCCACTGTTCCGAAGAGTGTAGGGAGAGACGAAAAAGGGCAGTATCTGAGAGTTGTTACGTTTGTATCGTAAGCCGATTGGTCAGCAGTTGACGACCGGGGCTCAAAAATTCATGGAGGATAACCATGGCTTTAACGATCAATACAAACGTTGCTTCTTTAAACGCTCAGAGAAACCTTGGCCGCACCCAGAATGATCTTTCCACATCCATGGAAAGGCTCTCATCAGGTCTTCGCATCAACTCAGCTAAAGACGATGCCGCAGGCCTGGCCATCTCCGACCGCATGACTTCCCAGATTCGCGGTCTCAACCAGGCCGCCCGTAACGCCAACGACGGCATATCCCTAGCCCAGACCGCAGAAGGCGCCATGCAGGAATCAACCAATATTCTGCAGCGGATGCGTGAGCTCTCGGTCCAGGCAGCCAACGCCACCAACTCGGCTGCTGATCGGGGCGCCCTGCAGGCCGAAGTCAACCAGTTGAAAACCGAGATGAACCGTATTTCCCATTCCACCACCTTCAACGGCCTGCGTATCCTGGACGGTTCATTTGTCTCCCAGCAGTTCCAGGTGGGACCCAATGCCAACGAAACCATCGGCGTTTCCATCCAGTCCATGGCTGCCGATGATCTGGGCAGATATGCAGTGTATGCAACCAATACGACCGCGCATCAGGGTACGGGTTCTTCGGTGGCGGCCAATGCAACCCCACCAACTGCCAATACCATCGGCGCCCAGAATCTCACCATAACCGGCTCCAAGGGAAGCACCAATCCGCCGATAGCCATAGGCGCAGGGGCAACCGCCTATAAAATTGCCTCCCAGATCACCAATACGGCCTCCCAGACCGGAGTAACCGCAACGGCCAGAACCGAGGCCACCCTGGGTGCCCTGTCAGCAGACGGCGTCGTCACCCTGACCCTTGGTTCCGGCGGCAATACGGCAACCATTAATGCCTCTGTCACCCAGACGGATCTCGGCAAGCTGGCCACGGTAATCAATGACCAGAGTGGTACCACCGGCGTTACGGCCACGGTCAATGCCGATAAAATCACCCTGACCCAGGCCGAAGGCAAAGATATTGTCATCAGCAATTTTACCAACAGCGCCGGCGGCACCATTGATGTAACCGGAGCTGATAATCAGGCTGAACATCTCACCAGCGGCGGAGCCGATTCTACCCGGGTTGCCGGCACCATAGAATTTTCTTCCCAGGATTCATATACCGTTTCATCCGACGTTGATGATACGGCCGGTTCCATTCTTGATGGCGCCGCCAATACAGGTACTATTTCCGCCCTTGAAGAAGTTACGACCATTGATATCAGCACGGTGGAAAATGCCAACAAGGCCTTGAAAATCGTTGATGCCGCCCTGGGTAAAATTGATGCCCAGCGCGGTGACTTAGGCGCCCTGCAGAACCGCTTTGAATCCACCATTGCCAACCTGAAAAACGTGGCCGAAAACCTGACCGCGGCCCGCTCCCGTATCCGGGATGCGGACATTGCCCAGGAAACTTCGCAAATGACGAAAGCAAATATTCTGCAGCAG
>JALSNT010000373.1 GCA_026986885.1 Desulfobulbaceae bacterium | reverse complement strand
GATATTCACGCCTTTCAGACCGCCATGCCCTCCGGGATAACCTACAAAACAGCGAACCCAAAGCGGGAGTTTATCGAACAACTGGTCGACAGACTGATTCCCAAAAAGATCGGCATCCATTTTGATCCGATCAACTATTTTCCGGGCGGAACGAAACACCCTTCGCTGCCTGAAAAATACCGGACCCGGGTGGATTATCTGCAGGGATTACGTTCCGTTGCGCGGCCGGGCACGGCATTTGTCCGTCTTTTCAACAACTATAATGCCAATCTCGCCTACCTGCGTATCAGGATGCCTGAAAGGAAAAAAGATATCGTCGCCTCTTTGGTGGTCAACCGCTGGCACAGTAACGTCACCTATCTCTTTTGGGAGAAAAATGCCCTGGACAGCAGCAGGGACCGGATTGATATCATTAAAGGTTTTATCGGCTCCTATCCCAACTATTTTTTTGATGTGACCGAAGAACAGATGCCGGATTTTCTTGACCTGCTTGCAAACATGGGCGATACGCCTGAGGATATTGCCCGTTTGCAGAGTTACGGCGTCAACCGCTCAAAGGAGAACTTCTGGCAGACCTATGACTGGTTCCAGCAGCGATTTTTACGCGACCAGCCGGTGCGGGCCGGACTCTTTGATCTGAACCGGTATTACTATCATGCGGACTGAATCCTGCCTGTGTCGTAAACACTTCGACCTACCTGCAGGAGTGACGGTTCAGCATCTGGAAACTCAAGTGAGCAGGGTGAAAAATGGGAACATGGGGTGATAAAATGGTGTTACGTAATGAGAAAAGGCACTGCCTGCTGGTTTTCATCATCATTACCGGCTGGCTGATTCCCGGCACTGTTGTCGCCGGCCCCGTTCTTGCCGGCTGTGCGGTTTTTCCGCCGGATAATATCTGGAATACTCCTGTTGCCGATCTGCCGGTGGATGCCCGTTCAGACAGTTATATTGCCTCCATGGGGGCAGACACCGGCCTGCATGCCGACTTTGGTTCCGGCACCTGGAACGGCGGTCCCATCGGCATTCCGCTCACCCTTGTCGACAACACCCAGCCCATGGTTGCCGTCGGTTTTGATTATGCCGATGAAAGCGATGCCGGTCCCTATCCCATCCCGGATGATGCCGCCATTGAAGGCGGCTCCCAGGCCGACGGCGACCGCCATGTTTTGATTCTGCAAACAGATTCCTGCATTCTCTATGAACTCTTTAATGCCCGCCAGCAAACCGGTCATTCCTGGCATGCAGGCTCAGGGGCCCGGTTTGACCTGAATGCACATGCGCTCCGCCCCGATGGCTGGACATCCGCCGATGCCGCCGGACTGCCCATCCTGCCGGGTCTGGTTCGCTATGAGGAACTGGCCTCCGGTCACCTTGACCATGCTGTCCGTTTTACGGCTGTCCATACGAGAAAAGAGCATCTCTGGCCGGCACGGCATGATGCCTCCTCGCTGACCGGCATGTCCTATCCTCCCATGGGGCAGCGGTTCCGACTGAAGGCGGATGTGGATATTTCCGGGTTTCCTCCCATGGTCAGGGTACTTTTACAGGCGATGAAAACCTATGGGATTATCCTGGCCGATAACGGCGCCAACTGGTTTATCTCCGGCGTTCCCGATGACCGCTGGGATAACGATTTGCTCCATCAGCTTGGAAACATCAAAGGCAGCGATTTCGAGGCGGTTGACGTTTCATCGCTGATGGAAAATCATGATTCCGGCAGGGTGAAGGGCGCTGCCCTGCCAGGAACCGGCAGAGCCATGCCCCAGCTGCATCTTTTGCTGCGGGATTGAATATGCATGCGGACGATGGCCCCGCCTTTTTTGCAGAAAAACAATGAATCCTCCTTGATCAACGGCCGGGCCGGTCTTAAAGAAGAGAAGAGAGGCCCACGGTTTGTTGCTGGTAAAATACGAGCCAATGGAGGAAGGAGCATGAGCGATAAGAAGATTGCATCGACAACGAATTTGAATACAAAGATCACTTCTTACATGGAACCGGTCAAGAGGTATGTTGCCAACAGGCTGCGTCTGGCCGTTATTGACGGGATTATTTCGCGGGGTAAATACCGGGTTGAAGATATCACCGATGAAATCTATATCCGGCTTAATGAAGAGGGATTTGATCCTGATCTGTTGGCGGGTGATCGGGTTAAACTTCTGATGTTCATGCTGGCGGATCGACAGCTTGAAGAGATATTTGCCGAGGAATACGTGCATGGTGAAGACATATCCGTTGAGGAAATTGTTACCGGGGAACTCAAGACCCTGGAAGAAAAATTTGTTGCCGAGGCCGATGGGGATCTGGTTCTTTACGAGGAACTTGATGACATTTCCTATCAGCACGATCAGGAGCAAAAGACAATATTCTTATTAGAGCCGGGCTTTGAAAGCGAGTTGATTTCCGCCCTGGATCTGGGAAACCTGTACGCGGAAACGGCCGAGGCCCGTAAAACCCTGGCCCGGGTCTATCAAAAGTTGCCTAAGCTCATCGGCAGCATCGTTGATCTCCATACGGCCGGCGGTTTGAGTGCCGAAGAGATAGCCAGGGTGCGTAACATGGACGTTAAGGACGTTGACCGAATTATTTACCAGGTGAAAGTGCATTTTCAGGCGGCTCTGAAGG
>JALSNT010000372.1 GCA_026986885.1 Desulfobulbaceae bacterium | reverse complement strand
ACTCTCTGGTAAAACGTTTTTCTTTGTGCAGGCCGACCCGCTCACGTAAGATCTCCAGAACAAACTGATTGACACTTTTCTTTGATTTTCCCGCCTGCTTTTTGAGTACATCGGCAAGTTGCGGATCAACACCACGGATGGACAGGGAACTCATATTTTTTCTCCTTCAATTTGCTAAGTGCATATCAAGCATGCTCTTTGCCTGCACAATATGACGGCAAGGAGTAGGCGTCAAGGGCCGACAACATATCCAACGCAGGCTTGACTCCCGCAACCAGACATAACTGCGAATATCGAATTTCGAACCGCAGAATTGCAAACCGCAGAGGCGGGCTCCAGCGGTGAGCCTGAAAAGTTTCTTGTTATTTATCGCAATGGAACGAAATCGAACAAATGCCGGACGCCATTACTGTCCGCTTTCGCTCCTCTCAACCAGACCTACACTCCAGACCCTGCGCCGCAAACTCAACAAAAAATAATTTTCCATCATTTCTGCTCCTGCGGCCATTTCGGCCGTTCATTATCCTTTTCTGCGGCCATAATGGCCGGGCCTCGTTGATTCTTTGCAGTAATTATTGTTTAACATGTTGATTTATCGATGGTTAGCTCTTGGGCACACCTCTTGCTTTACCAAGGGGAAAACGGGAAAATCATTTCCTTTTAATCAATATTTCAGGAGGTATGCCATGAAAAAACTGAAACAATACTCAACCATTGGTCGTTCTCTGATCTGCCTGCTGGCAGCGGGCGCAATGCTGTTCACTACCACGGTAATGGCTGAAACAGGAGCTGCAAAAACAGCAACAGCAACAAAGACAAAAATTTCAAAAGAAGTTCAATCCAACACCCGCAAAGCGGCCGGGAAAAAACGGGAAACGATTATCAAAGAGGCGGTTACCGCCCTTGCCCAAACAAAAAAGGCCATTGAAGCCCTGGGTAAAAAGGACAAACAGGCAGCGCTTGATGCCCTGGCAATGGTCACCGGCAAACTGGATATTGTGATCGCCCGCGAACCCGACCTTGCCAATGCCCCCATAGACGTGCGGGTGGAAACCTATGACCTCATCAGTTCAGTCGATACCATTAAAAAGACCGTCAAAACAGCTAAAGATCTGCTTGACGACGGACAAGTTCAACAGGCCCGTGAAATTCTCTCCGGCATGGTCTCGGAAATTGATGTCATCGTTACTTCCATTCCGCTGGCAACTTACTCCGACGGCATCAAGGACGTGGCCAAGCTGGTTGATAAGGAAAAATATGGGGAGGCAACCGAGTCGCTGTACGATCTGCTCTCCACCCTGGTCATCACTAAAAATGTTATCCCGCTGCCCATCCTTCGGGCCGAGGAGATGTTGAAAAAAGCGGATAAACTGGCCGCTACGGAAAAAAGGACCGATGAGCAGAACAAACAGTTGAAAACCCTGCTGACCGGGGTGCGCAATCAAATAGAAATGGCTGAAGCACTCGGTTACGGCAACAAGAAAGAGTACAAGTCTTTCTACAAACAACTCAAAGAGATCAGGAAAAAAACCGAAGGCAGCAAATTCGGTAAATTCATGGACGAGTTGAAAAATTCCTTGAAGAAATTTGAAGAAAAAATCTTCAAGGGTGGCACGGCTGACAAAAAATAATACTCCTGAATTGAGTGATTCAGATAATTACGGACAGGTGGCCCGTTAGTCAGGTCCACCTGTCTCACTCACATACGAAGAGGAGAGAGATATGACAACCAATGAAGAAAAAATATCCACCCAAATGGTGGTGGTTGATCTGGAAGAACTTCCCCGTAAATGGGGTTTGCTGCTGGCCCTTGGTATTCTCATGCTGGTGACCGGCAGCATGGGGTTGGTCATGAGTGTGGCCATGACCATGATTACCGTCCTGTTTTTCGGGGCGATTATTCTGGTCAACGGCACATTTTCCCTGGTACAGGCCGTTATTGCCAAAGAAGAACAGTGGCAGGGGAAACTCGTTCATGTCCTGCTCGCGGTCCTCTATATTGGTGCAGGCGCCCTGATCCTGGTAAACCCGGTGGCGGCATCGGCGGCCCTGACCCTGCTGCTGGGCGGTATCTTTCTGGCCATGGGTATCACCCGTATCATGTACGGTCTGCGGCTGCGCAAATTAGGTTGGAAATGGGTGATGCCGGTGGTTATCGGGGTTATTGATATCATTTTTGCCCTGATTCTGGCTTTCAGCTGGCCCATTTCAGGCCTGTGGGTCATTGGAGTTTTTGTCAGCGTTGAACTGTTGATGTATGGTTGGATGCTTACTTTCACCGCCCTGGCTGTCCGCAGGTTAGGTAAAGAAGTACAGGAAAAATCTTAATAGAGGTGGAGGAATAGGCCATGGTTATGGGAATCAAACAATTTCAACGGCTGTTCCGCGAGGCGGCGCGTCTCAATATTGATAAAAACGATGTTAAACGACTCAGTGATTTTGTCGGCAAACGGCTACGCAACCTGTTGATTCTGGGTCAGGTGGCGGCCAATATCAATGGCCGTGATATCATTGATTACCAGGATATCCCCATTACCGGTGGGTTGCAGCAGGCCATTCGCGATTTCAAGGAGTTTGACGAAGAACTGTCTTTAAAACCTATCCTGGAGCAACAGGCCACTCTGCC
>JALSNT010000371.1 GCA_026986885.1 Desulfobulbaceae bacterium | reverse complement strand
GCGGTGTGACGGCAAGAGAAGCTGGGTCAGGGAATAAAAAGTGGTTAAAAATCAGTGTACAGGCACCGGTTGCACTAATGGAGCCGGTGTCCGATCTGATGGGTGTTATCAGCGGTTCCGGTGTGGAGATGACCCCCGAAGAATCGGGGAGTAGCAGGATAAGTGGTTTTTTCCCCGGTCCTGATAATGAGGATGCCCGTAATGCCCTTGCTGAAGATGTTTATCAAAAAATGAAGGAGCTGTTCGGTTTCTATGATTTGCCGGCACCGGAACTGCATACTGAAACCTTTGCCGATCAGGACTGGGCGACAAGCTGGAAACAGTTTTTTACACCTGTGGAAGTTGCCCCCGGGTTGATTATTAAACCATCCTGGGAGGAATACCGGGCAACAGGGAAAGAACGGGTTATTGAAATGGACCCTGGTCAGGCCTTTGGTACCGGCCTGCATGCCTCAACGAGAATGGCGCTTGCCCTGTTGACAAAATCGCTGTCTGATCATCCGGCGAGCAGGATGCTGGATGTGGGAACAGGTACCGGCATTCTTGCCATGGCAGCGGCACTCTTTGGTGTTCCGTCCGTTGTTGCCGTTGACAATGATCCGGAAGCAGTCCGGGTAGCCGGAGAAAATATAGTTAACAACGATCTGGCGGCAGCTATTGAGGTAGGCGGCAGGGATATTTCAGATCTGGATGGATCCTTTTCCATAATTGCGGCAAATATCGTCCACAACGTACTGGTTTCCATTGCACCGGATATACAAAAAAGATGTGCTTCCCGGGGCCGGGTAATTCTTGCAGGTATTTTAGGGGGGGAACAGGAAGAAAATATTATACGGGTTTACGCTCAGTTAGGAATGCAGCCGGCGGCATCACTTCATGAGGAAGAATGGGCAGCGCTCCTTCTGGAGCAGGAATTGAAATGACAACCGGTTTTCTCATTTTGCTGTTTCGACATCGGTACCGGCGGGGTCTTCCGACTGCATGTTTTTCTTTTCCAGCTTTTTCAGTCTTTTTTCTTCTTTTTTCTTCTTCTTTGCCAGTTCCCTTTGTCGTTTTGCATATGAATAGTTGTTTCTTGCCAAATTTGACTCCTTTCCCGCAGGATGAATAAGAGTTGTTGAAAAAACCATAAAAAACCCCGCTTATGCGGGGCTTTTTATGGTAAGCCGTATCGACATGACAGTCTGCTTGCCGGATCGAAAAGGAGCCGACATCGACGGTTGTACAACAGAAAACCGGTAGTTACCTGTTGTACAATGTCATTTCGTTTTGGGGCTTATATTGCCTGATTATTGGGCAACAACGTTTTCGGCGGCCGGTCCCTTGGCACCGTCAACGATATCAAAAGTTACCCGTTGACCTTCCTGCAGGCTCTTGAAGCCCTGGGCCTGGATTGCGGAATGATGAACGAAAACGTCCTTGCCGCCATCCTGCTCGATAAAGCCGAACCCCTTGGAATCATTAAACCATTTTACTGTTCCTTCTGCCATTGTGTAGTACTCCTTGCTACTGTTGTTAAAAGAACCGAATTTCGCTTCGTGAAATCCGGGGTGCAGTCACCTGACTGCGGTTTATATCGGAAAACTGAAAAGAAAAAATCAAAATCTCACCAGCCTGCGGCAACGTATATGATTTTCTTTTCAGCATGTCCGTACTCATTATCCTCAATTCAGGATTATTTTGTCTTATTGTTGTGTCGCCCCGGTCCGCCGTCTATACGACGGGGAGGCGTTCTTTCTTCGTGTTGTTCCTTTTGCACTTCGACCCATGGGTTTACGACGTCCAGACCGACGGGCGGCTGAAGACTTCCTTCTGTTGCCGCTGCCGGCAACAGACTGATCAAAACCGGAGTCAAAGTCGGCAATGATTTCCCTGCGGATCTTTTGCTCAAGTCGACGTTCCACCGCCTGCAGCAGGCGGCCGTCATCAGCGGTGACAAAGGTCAGTGCTTCGCCGGTCTGCTGTGCCCTGCCGGTACGTCCGGTTCTGTGTGTATAGGCCTCAACGGTATCGGGTATATCATAGTTGACCACATGGGAAATACCGGATACATCAATTCCCCGGGCAGCGATATCCGTTGCGACCAGAATATTGAATTTACCGGCCTTAAAGCCGTTCATCGCTGTTTTCCGCTGATTTTGTGACATATTCCCCTGCAGCGAGGTTGCCCGGTAACCGGCATTTTGCAGCTGCCTGGCCAGGTTTTTTGCCTTATATTTTGTCCGGGTAAATATAAGGGTGGTCGCCATATCTTTTTGTTGCAGGATATTTTTTAACAGGGCTGTTTTGCGGTTCTGGGCAACCTGAAAAAGAACATGCTTGATTGTATGCATCGGTTTTTCATAGTCAACCTGAATAGTTACATGATCGGTCAATATCTCTTCAACAAGATGACGTATTGCCGCCGGCATGGTGGCGGAGAAAACCATGGACTGTCGTTTTTTCGGTATATACTTCAAAATACGCCGAATATCAGGAAGAAATCCCTTGTCAAACATCTGGTCGGCTTCATCCAGAATGAGGACTTCAACATTGCGCAGGTCAATAGTTCGGCTGTTTAAATGGTCAAGCAGGCGGCCGGGACAGGCGACAACAAGTTCAACACCTCGGCGCAGGGTATGAATCTGTCCGTTTT
>JALSNT010000370.1 GCA_026986885.1 Desulfobulbaceae bacterium | reverse complement strand
GAGCCGCCGTACATGGCCCCGCAGTAAACCCCGCCCATCAGCAGCAGGCCGGTAAGCGGTTCCAGGGCAAAGGTAACCGGAATAAGCAGGGCAACGGCCATGGTTGCCGTCAACCCCGGCATGCCGCCGACCAGGACCCCTGAAGTCGTACCGATAAGGACGGCAAAGAGAGAAACGGGAGTAAACAGGGCGTGCAGGGCGTCAATAATCATACAATCAGCCTAAAGGATTGTTCCGGTCGGCAGGGCAACCTGCAGCAAGCGGTCAAAAACCAGGTACACGAAAAGGATAACGGCGGTCGTGGACAGGCCGATGGTCAGAGGCTTTCTCTCGCCTAACAGGAGCATGGCAGATGGCAGAAACAGTAACGAGGCGAGATAAAACCCCAGGGTGGACTGCAGGGCCGAATAGATAACCAGCAAAATCAGCAGGCCCCAGAATTGTACGGGCCTGGGAGCCAGGTTTATTTTTTTCGATTCGGCCTGTTTTTTTCTTAAAGAAAAAAAGAGTTCCATTGCACAGAGTACACCAAGGGCTACGCCCAGAAAACGGACGTACATGGCGGTGGAACCCTGCACCGTGGAGGGAAAATCTGCAGTGCTGCGGTAGAGCAGCACTGCAAGAATCAGGAAGGCGCTGAGCAGTAATAACTCAGCAATCCGTGTCGGCATCTTTTGTTACCAGGGATTCTGGTCATAAAATTTCTGGGTCTCGGCCTGGAGTTTAACCAGGTAATCCCGGTATTCCGGTCCGGTCATCGGCAGACGAAACATAACGGCCTTGTCGGTATCGGCGATGAATCCCGGATCCTTGTTCACCTTTTGCAGGAGATCGTCAAGCTTGGCCAGAATTTTCTTATCGATCTTGGCCGAGGCGACAAATCCGCGGGTGGCCGTCATGCTCACCGGGTATCCCTGTTCTTTGGCGGTGGGGACATCGGGCAGGATGTTGGAGCGTTTATCGGCAAGAATGGCGATGATCCGTGCCTTGCCCGCCTTATGCTGGGCCTGGAGCTGGGAAAGGTTCATGAAGCTGGCATCAATGTGACCGCCGAGGATCATGGCCTTCTGTTCGGTGGAACCCTTGGTGGGCAGCAGGTTGAATTTTACGCCGGTCTGCTGCTCAAATTTCTTGGCAGCAACAAAATCATCCGATCCTATACCGTTGACGGCAGCCGTCAGGCTCTTTGCCTTGGCGGCGGCAATAAATTCTTTCAGATTTTTGATCGGACTTTTTTCCGGCACCGCGACGATGAGCGGGTCCTGCATGGCATTGCCGATGATGTGGAAACTGTCCAGCGTGTAATGGGCGCGTTTTGAGACGATATGGGCAACGAACTGGGTGGTGAACATCATGCCGATGGTGTAGCCGTCCGGTTTGGCCCTGGCAATTTCCTCAAACCCCTTTAGTCCGCCTGAGCCGCCGACATTCTTGATGACAAATTCCGCTTTGGGCCAGTACTTTTTGGCAGCCTTGATAAAGAGCCGGGCCGAGGTGTCGGTCGAGCCGCCGGCCTTGGAGGGAACGATAATATGAATCGGTTTTTCCGGATATGCCGCCAGTGCGCATAGCGGCATGACAAAGGCCATAATCACGGCAAAAAACAAAATTCTTCGCATGGTATACTCCTTCAGGTAATGTGTTGAAACAGACCGGATGTACTTCTGACATAGTGACCAGTTATCAATAACGTTTTCTCCATAAAACGTCAAAATAAAAAAACGACGCCATTGTGGTTGAAGCTTTTGCGTAAGTACTTACGCTGTTACCCGCGTCTCAGAATTTCTGAAAGGCTGGTTTCCCGTCAATAATAAACAAATGCGGTAAGGATGGTTGAACAGTCTACCGGCTTGTTCTTTTGAGTGTTGAGGCATAAACTGTTGTTTACATGGGCACGCAGTAGTATATAATCTAAACATGTCTTGATAATATGCTTACAGGGAGAGGTACCGATGAAAAATGAAGACAACGTCTGGCACTCCCTGTCCATAAGTGAAACCCTCCGCCGGTTACGGGGTAATCTGCAGTCGGGCCTGAGCGCTGAAGAAGTTCAAAAACGGCAGCAGAAATTCGGCCCCAACAAACTGACGACCCGGTCCGGGCCACCTGCCTGGCTCCGTTTTCTCTCCCAGTTTCATCAACCGTTAATCTACATCCTTATCGGTGCAGCCGTCATCACCGCCCTGCTCCGGGAATGGGTGGATTCCGGAGTCATCTTCGGGGTTGTCCTGGTCAACGGTCTTATCGGTTATATTCAGGAGGCAAAGGCGGAAAACGCACTGGCGGCCCTGGCCGACACCATGGTATCGGCAGCAACTGTTCTGCGGGGTGGTGAAAAACTTCGCATTGAATCTTCTGCTCTGGTTCCGGGAGATATTGTCTATCTGCAGGCCGGGGACAAGGTCCCCGCAGATCTACGTATCCTGGATTGCAGGGATCTGCAGGTTGATGAATCCTCTTTGACCGGTGAATCGGTTGCCGTTGACAAGGGAACCGGCCCCCTTGCCGAAAATACCATGTTGGCCGAGCGCGACAACATGGCCTATGCCTCATCCATGGTCACCTTCGGCCGGGCGACCGGCATTGTGACGGCAACCGGTAACCGGACCGAGGTCGGCCGTATTTCCAGCCTGATTTCTTCAGCTCA
>JALSNT010000369.1 GCA_026986885.1 Desulfobulbaceae bacterium | reverse complement strand
ATTCGCTTCTGACGCTCAGGCCACTGAATACCCCACCGTTTACTTCAACACCACTGACATTCCAGAATTTCGTTCCCTGGCGGACAATAAAGGCATATTCGGGAAGAATATTGGCCCGGAGCCAGACCTGCCTGCCGGTGGGAGAGAGCTGATAGCCGGTGATTGACCCAACCGGTACCCGCCGGTAATAGACGGGACTTCCCGGTTTAAGCGAACCCCGATCAGGGCTTTCCAGGATGATATTGAGCCCCGCATGCATTTCGCTTCTGCCTGGAGCCCGGGGCAGTACCGAAAATTCATCGGATGGTTTTCCTGTGCCCGGCCACAGGCTGATATAGGCCCCTCCCAAGATGGTATTTATGTTGCGAATACCATCAAGACCCACCTGGGGGCCGACCAGAAAGAGAACGGAATCCTTGCAAAAAAGCTTTTTTGCCTCCTTGCGCACCACGGCCCGGGCGATGACCTGATCAAAGCTCGCGTTAAAATCAAGGGCAACGATTCTGCCGATGACGATTCCCTGATAACGGATTTTTGTATTTTTATTAACACCATTGGCCGAGTGCAGGTGCAGGGTCAGCTGCAGGCCGTCGGCATGTTTGGCGGCATCCAGGTTTTTGTATAGATGAAAAATGCGACCTTTTTTCAGGGGGGTGATATGCTCCGGATTATAGAGGGAGATGCCGCCGCTGATAATCGATTCCAGGGAACCTGATTCCAGGGATATCCCCTGCAGGTTTGCCTCGGCCTTGATTCCGGATAAACCATAAAAGCGTGAGGAACCATTGATCAGATAGCGGAATTTTTGAAAGATGAGCAGATCGATGGTAATTCTATGGGACTGGTGGTCAAGCCCCAGATCCATGACCTCACCGATCTTGATATTGTTGTACAGTACCGGCGAGCCGACCTTGAGGGCGGCCGGTTTTTCCGCCTCTACCTGCAGGCTGAGTCCACGGGGCTGCAGGGCTTTCTCATGGAGAACGGCGTCGTGATAACTTTCATACAGCCTGAAGGTTGTCTGTTTTCGTCCTGATTTTTTTCCCTTTGCCGCCTCCTCCGGCGTGACAAAGGTTACGCCGCCCGCCAGCATGGCCCGCATGGAAGAGAGGTTGATCTTAAAATTGGACAGACTGCCGTTTACCTGCAGGCCGCTTACATTCCAGAAAATGGAGTTGTCGTCTACCAGTCGGTCATAGGGCCTGTAGATAAGAATGGTGGTTTTCACCCCTTTGCCGCCCCGGGTAAGGGTAATATCCGTAATCTCGCCGACAATGATTTTTCTATAGAAAACAGGGGTGCCGATGGTCAGGGATCCACTGTCCTGCGCCTGGAGGTCAAATGACGTCCCCGGCCGCAGGGTGGGAATGGGCATGGGGTTGGCTTCAACGATAAAATGATCCCGATATGGCCCGTCTCCGGACTGAAAGGTGATGTAGGCCCCGGAGAGCAGTGTTTCCAGGTTTTTGATGCCCTCAATGGAGACCTGCGGACGAATAACCCAGAAGCGCGTGTTTTTCCGTAGAATTACCTCGGCGCGGGGATCAAGGAGGATGGTGGCGGTGACCGTGTGAAAGTTATCATTGTTGATGTCCAGGCTCTTGACAACCCCGGCCTTGAGGCCGCGATACAGTACCTTGGTTTTACCGGCGACAATGCCGGCGCCGGTGGCTAACTGCAGGGTCATGGTAATGCCGTATTCGGCGTCGTCAAAATCCCTGTACAGGTGATATTGCCGGCCTGTTTCTGCGGCGGGAGTGTCGGCAAGAGCGGGCGGTGTTGCGCAGGAAATACCACCGTAAATAAGTGAGGCCAGCGATTCCATGTTGACGGTCAACCCGGTCTGCAGATCACCGCTGACCGAGAGGCCCGAAGCGTTCCAGAAGCGGGTGCCCTCATGGATCAGGTGGCGAAATTCCGGTTTGATCAGGACCTTGAGACGGATTTTTCCATCTTTTTTCAAGCTGTAATCTTCGACCAGACCGATTTTAATATTTTTGCTGTACACCCGGGACCCCCGTTGCAGGGAATAGAGGCTTGGCGTCTCCAGGATGATGTGCAGCCCGGGAGCGTCGGAATCAAGGGGCGGCGGACTGTCCAGTCCTTCAAAAAAACGGTTCTCCTTTGTCGACTTTCCCTTTTTAAAGGCGAGATAGGAGCCGCTAACCAGGGTTTCCAGACCGGTTATACGACCGGCGGATATTTCCGGCCGCACAATCCAGAATTTTGTATCCTTGACCAGGCCGGGCCGTGTTTTTTTATTCATCTCGATATGGAGATTGATCCCCTTGAGACCGGCGGCAATTTCAACTTTTTTTACTGTTCCCACGGCAATGCCCTTGTACATGACTTTTGTCTTACCGGCCGTGACGCCTTCGGCGGTGGCAAAGTGAACAATAATATCAATACCGGCATCGCGATAGCTGGTATAGAGCAGCCAGCCGCCGATACAGAGGGCGATAAAGGGAAGCAGCCAGATGGGTGAGATAAAACGTTTATTTTTCAGTTCGGGTTGCTGCATGATGGTTGGAGTGCTTGGTTTGTCGGGAGGAGATGTCCCAGAGAAGACGGGCATCGAAACTTGTGGCAGCTAACATGGTACAGACCACGACCCCGGCAAAATAAAAAACAGCCGGAGCAGCGTTAA
>JALSNT010000368.1 GCA_026986885.1 Desulfobulbaceae bacterium | reverse complement strand
GATTGATACGGCCCGTAATATTGCGGCTATGAACCCTGATACGATTATTATTCGCCATTCGTTTTCAGGGGCGCCGCAGATGTTGACCCGCTATGTGGATGCCGCGATTATAAATGCCGGTGACGGCACCCACGAACATCCCTCCCAGGGGCTCCTTGATATGCTGACGGTTCGCCAACACAAGGGCCGTCTTGATGGTCTGAAAATAGCCATTATCGGTGACATCCTGCATAGTCGGGTCGCCCATTCCGATATCCTGGGGTTTACCAAAATGGGTTCCGAAGTCTTTGTCTATGGGCCGAGCACGCTGATGCCGCGCGGCCTTGCCCGGCTGGGGGCCAGGGTTTGCCGTACTCTTACAGAAGCTGTCGCGGATGCCGATGTGGTAATGACCCTGCGCATTCAGAAGGAACGGCAACATGACCCGCTGCTTCCCTCATTTCGCGAGTATGCGAGACGATTTGGGGTCAACAGGGATGTTGTGGCCCTGGCCCGGCCCGATGCCCTGGTCATGCATCCCGGTCCGATCAACAGAGGCATTGAGTTGATGCCGGATGTTGCTGATTCCGGCCGGTCGGTTATTCTGGATCAGGTGACAAACGGTGTTGCCGTCCGTATGGCCCTGTTATATCTTGTTATGGGCAATGCGCCTGTAACCGGTTGATCTTTTTTGCGAGGTGTCATGTCTTCTTGTTACCGGATAAAAAACGGTCGTATCATAGACCCGGAAAATTCCAGAGATGAAGTCGCTGATCTGTGGGTACGGGATGGCCGGATTGTGCCTGAAAAAGAAGCGGCCCATGGTGATGTGGTTGAGATTGATGCCTCGGGCTGCTGGGTGGTGCCGGGGTTGATAGACATGCATGTACATCTGCGCGAGCCGGGTGAAGAGTATAAAGAAGACATTATTTCCGGAACCCGGGCGGCGGCGGCCGGCGGTTTTACCGGTGTGGCCTGCATGCCCAATACCCGGCCGGTTAATGATACCAGGGCTGTAACCGCGCTCATCCTTGAACTTGCGGCCGAGGCCTCGGCCAGGGTTTATCCGGTGGCGGCAATCTCCAAGGGCAGTCATGGTGAATCGCTGGCCGAGTTTGGTGATCTGCGGGAAGCCGGTGCCGTGGCGGTTTCCGATGACGGCCTGCCGGTGCGCGACAGTCAGTTGATGCGCCGGGCCCTGGAGTATGCATCGGATTTTGACCTGGCGGTGATCTCACACAGTGAAGAGGTGAGTCTTGCGCATGGCTCAATGAATGAAGGTGAAGTTTCCACCCGTCTTGGTCTTCAGGGAATTCCCACCGTGGCTGAATCCATCATGGTCTATCGTGAGATTGCTCTGGCTGAATATACCGGTCGGGCCGTTCATATCGCCCATGTAAGTACGGCCAAGAGTACCGAGCTGATTCGTACCGCTAAAAAAAGAGGCGTGGCGGTCACGGCGGAAACTACTCCCCATTATTTTACCCTGACCGAGGAAGCTGTTGCCGGCTATAACACCAATGCCAAGATGAACCCGCCCCTGCGCAGTGAGGAGGATCGGCAGGCGATTGTGCAGGGATTGGCCGATGGGACATTTGATGCCATAGCCACGGACCATGCGCCCCATTCCATTCTGGAAAAAGAGGTTGAGTTTGATGCGGCGGCAAACGGTATAATCGGTCTGGAGACCTCTCTTCCCCTCGCCCTGGCCCTGGTACGGGAGGGAGTAATTGACCAGCGACGCCTGGTGGAACTTATGTCGGTGAATCCGGCAGCTATTCTCGGCCTTGATGCCGGGACGCTTTCCGCCGGCGCTCCGGCGGATGTCACTATTATCAATCCTGATCTTAAATTTCATTATACCGAAGAACAGGTCGTTTCCAAGAGTAAAAATTCACCGTTTCTGGGCTGGCAACTGCAGGGCAGGGCGGTGTTGACCATGATGGGTGGCAGGATCACCCATAGCCTGCTGTCCGACTGATTGGGTCGTCAGTCCCGATCCCGGTATTTGATCGGGTCTGTTAGTCCCGCCTCTGCAAAACCCTTGAGCCTGAGCAGACAGGCATCGCAGCAACCACATGCAAGATCATCCACAGGATCGTAGCAGCTGTGGGTCATGGCATAGTCCACCCCTAACCGCATTCCGGTTTGAATGATTTCTTTTTTACTCATGGAAATCAGCGGCGCATGCAGGCGAAAAGGTGTTTCTTCACTCCCTCTTTTTGTGCCCAGGTTGGCCATGGTGGCAAAGGCGCTGAGAAAATCAGGTCGACAGTCCGGATAACCGCTGTAATCTATGGCATTGATTCCCAGGAAAATATCGGCCGCCCCGATGACTTCCGCCCAGGCAAGGGCATGGGAGAGGAAGATGATGTTACGGCCGGGGACATAGGTTACGGGAATGCCCTCTTCCATCTCTGCAGGTTGTCTGTTTTTGGGGACCGGCGTGGCGGTTGTCAGGGCTGAGCCGCCGATGGCATCAAGGTCAAGTCGCAGGATAAGATGGTCCCGGACATTTGCAGCTTTGGCAATACTTTTTGCTCGCTCAAGCTCAATGGTTTGGCGTTGACCGTAATTGAAGCTCAGGCAGAAACAGCTATAGCCTTGCGCTTTGGAGATGGCGAGCACAGTGGTGGAATCAAGACCGCCGCTGAACAGGATAACGGCTT
>JALSNT010000367.1 GCA_026986885.1 Desulfobulbaceae bacterium | reverse complement strand
AAAAAGTCCGAAATGAAAACCAAGACGAAAGCAGTGGCGACGGGTTACCGGGCAGAGCACAGCCCCGGCGGCCAGGGAAACTGCAAAGGCATCCATGGCCAGGGCAACGGCAATGGCCGACAGCGAGATCAAATTCATACCTGACTAAATTGAATTTAGGTCATAAAATAGCCGGCCTGCCTATGCAGGGGACTGAATCAGACGAACTCGCTTAAAACCAATATCAGCCGATCAACAAGTTGGTCGATCTCTTCTTCGGTAACGATCAGCGGTGGAATAAAACGGAGAACCCGCATACCGGCAAAGTTGATCAACGCGCCTTGTGCAAAGAGTTTTTGTACGATTTCAGCGCCGTGTTCGCAGCCTTTTTCCGTTAACACCAGGCCCAGCAGCATGCCGCGTCCCCGAACACCAGTGGCCAGCCCTGGAAATTTTTCCGCAACCGCCTGCAGACGACTGATAAAATATCGACTCCGTTCGCCAACCCCATCAAAAAATCCCGGGGCCAGCATGGTTTCCAGCACAGCCACCGCCGCGGCAGCCGCCACCGGATTACCGCCGAAGGTGGAGGCGTGAGTGCCGACGCCAAATGAAGATGCAATGGCCTCGGTCGTCAGCATGGCGCCGATGGGCAGGCCGTTACCCAGTGCCTTGGCAGCAGTCATGATATCCGGGGTGACACCCAATTGCTCATAGGCGAACAGACTACCGGTTCGCCCCATGCCGGTCTGTACTTCATCAAAGATAAGCAACAGGCCCCATTCATCACACATGGCCCGAATGGCCTGCAGATATTCCCTGTCCAGCGGTCGGACTCCGGACTCACCCTGCACCGGTTCACAGAGGATGGCGCAGGTTTTGTCGCTGATTAACTGCTCGACATCTGCGGGGTCGCCGAAACGGGCATGGACAAAGCCCTCGGGCAGCGGCTCAAAACCCTGATGGAACTTAGGCTGGCCGGTGGCCGCCACCGTCGCTAAGGTCCTGCCGTGGAAGGAACCCGACAGGGAAATTATCTCAAAACGGCCCGGGCCGCTGTGAATTCTGGCAAGCTTGATCGCCGCTTCATTGGCCTCGGCCCCGGAGTTGGCCATGAACACCCTGTCGGCAAAGGTATGTCCGCAAAGCAGCTCTGCCAGCCGAATCTGCGGTTTGGTATGAAACAGATTGGAGACATGCAGCAACTCACCGGCCTGCTTACATATGGCCCCGGTCACCGCCGGATGGCAGTGACCCAGGGAACAGACGGCAATCCCTGCCAGGAAATCAAGATATTCCCGGCCGTCATCATCCCACAGCCTGCAGCCCCTTCCCTTGACCATTGCCGCCGGAAACCGGCTGTATGTCCCTATAAACACCTGATCTCCCCGTGCCGCCCAGTCAGCATTGCTCATGATATGATCTCCGTACCGATCCCTTCCGGGGTAAAAATTTCCAGCAAAACGGCATGTTCCTGGCGGCCGTCAATGATATGCGTCTTGGTCACTCCGCCTTCCAGGGCCGCTTGACAACAACGGACCTTGGGGATCATACCGCCGCCGATAACATTCTGCACGATCAATTCCTCAATTTCCCCCTGCCGAATGGTCGACAGCAACTTGCCGGTTGCATCTTTCACGCCGGCCACATCGGTAAGCAGGATCAGCTTAACCGCTCCAAGCTCGGCGGCAATGGCTCCGGCCACCAGGTCGGCATTGATATTAAAGGCCTGCCCGTCCCCGCCGACGCCAACCGGGGCAATAACCGGGATAAAATCCCGGCTGTCCAGGGTGGTTAAAATATCGGGGTTGACCCGGGTTACCTCACCGACCCGGCCAAGATCAATAAGTTCCGGCGGCCGGTTGCCGTCATCTGATTTACTGTGAATGCGCATCTTCTGCGCCTGCACCAGATCACCGTCGCGGCCGGACAAGCCCACCGCCCTGCCGCCGCAGTGATTGATCAAGCCGACGATTTCCTTGTTGACCTTACCCACCAGAACCATTTCAACCACATCCATGGTCTCACCGTCGGTTACCCGCATCCCCTGGATATAATTAGGGGTAATCTGCATCTTTTCCAGAAAACGATTGATCTGCGGGCCACCGCCATGGACAATAACCGGATTTAAGCCGATATATTTCATCAAAATGATATCAAGGGCAAAATTACGCTTTAAATCCTCATCAACCATGGCATGACCGCCATACTTAATGACCACTGTTTGCTCATTAAATTCACGAATATATGGCAATGACTCTATGAGTACCTTGGCCTTGGCAATACTTTTTTCCATCTATTTTCCCCGTCCTGATGATGACTTTTCTTATACAATAAAAAGGATGTATATTACCCGCCTCCTCGAGGCCTGTAAACAGTTCTGTTGCAGGGGCAGGCAGCTGACGACTTTCGCAGAACCTCTTTACTTTTAGGCGATGACCATGTACTATTGCCTTGCAAAAAACAAACCGGAAGCACAAGCTGCTTCCTTTTTTTACAAACTAAGTGATTTCAGAATATTATGAAAAAAATTCTAACAAAAATAATTCCGGTAATTATCCTGAGCGGCAGTTTACTACTCTCGGGAGCAACCCTGGCGGCAGACAAAGCCTCTGCCCCCATTCACATCGAAGCCGATCGAATGATCTCCCAGGAACAGAAGAATTCCATAATCTTTCT
>JALSNT010000366.1 GCA_026986885.1 Desulfobulbaceae bacterium | reverse complement strand
CTGGTGGCCAGGTCGAGATCAAACTCCAGTTGACTGTCGGGTTTGCGCAAAAGAAAATAAAAACGCAGGGCATCCACTCCAACTTCGTCCACCAGTTCATCCACGGTGATAAAGGTTGCCTTCCGGGTCGACATCTTCACCTGTTTGCCGCCTCGCATCAAAGTGACGAACTGATGAAGGATAACCGTCACCCTGGAATCATCATAGCCAAGTGCCCGAATACCGGACATGACGTCGGGAACAGTGGCAATGTGATCAGCGCCGAATATATCGATCATCCAGTCAAAACCGCGTCGAAATTTTTCCCGATGATAGGCAATATCAGGCAGACGATAGGTCGGTTCTCCGGTTTTTTTGATGATGACCCGGTCCTTTTCCTGCCCCAGCTCCGTGGTCTTAAACCAGGTGGCATCTTCCTTTTCATAGACCAGATTCTTTGCCCTCAGGTCATTGACCACGTCATCAATCAAGCCTTTTTCATACAGGGTGTGTTCATTAAAATAAGAGTCAAAAATAATACCGATATGCTTGAGAGTGGCATCAATATCGGCAAATATCGCCTCCTGCGCGACCTGCTTGAAAAAGGACACATCCTTTTCCTTCAGACTTTCGCCATGCTCCTCTATCAATTTGCGGGCAATATCATTTATATAATCACCTTGATAGCCGTCTTCAGGGAATTCATGATTCAAACCGAGGAGTTCCAGGTAGCGGGCCCGGGTAGATGCGCCTAAAACCCGCATCTGGCGACCGGCATCATTAAAATAGTATTCCCGCCGGACGTCATAGCCGACTGCAGATAACAGGCGGGCAATGGAGTCACCCAAAATGGCATTGCGGCCATGGCCGACACTTAAGGGCCCGGTGGGATTAGCACTGACGAATTCGACCAGTACCTTTTGCCGTCTGCCGAATTTCGCCCGGCCGAAGTTATCATCCTCCTGGAAGATATCCGGCAGTACCGATGTCCAGACAGTCCTGTTAACAAAAAAATTAACAAAACCCGGGCCGGCAATCTCGACCCGCTCAAGTAAGCCATTGTTCTCCTTGAAAAGACTGACCAGTTCCGTGGCGATCTCCCGGGGATTTCGTTTTTCCACGCCGGCAACGACCATGGCCAGATTAGTGGCAAAATCGCCCTGCCCTTCACGTTTGGGTACTTCAAGTGTATAGCGGTCGGCAGCGGCCTCCGTCCAGAACCCCCGGTGGATTCCCTGCTGAAAACAGTTGTCAAGCTGTTGTTTTAGTTGTGATTTAATCATGGAGAATATGGGTAAATATGTACAATTCCGATTTCAGAGAAAAAAGGACCTGTTAATGTGACAGGATTGTCGTTTACGATCGGGGACCTGCAAGGGAACAGGAGAAATCATACCTGTGTTCAATTCAGGTAACTATTTTTTCATAAAGATATACACGGCAAGCCCAACCAGAATGACCGCAAACACCTTCCTGAAATTCTCAGTAGATATATGCTCTATCAGCCGGGCGCCGATCTGTGCGCCCACTATACCGCCAATGCCAAGCAGAATGCCATATTTAAAATCCACATGCGCAAGTTTATTATGCGCTGCCAGGGCGGAAAGAGCGATGAGGAAAATACCGAGAAAAGTGGTACCCACGGCCTTTTGGGCGGAAAAGCCAAGGGAAAGTAACAGGGGTATCATCAAAAATCCGCCGCCCATGCCGGAACATGCAGCGCCGATGCCGACAACGATACCGGCCGTGATTATGAGAACAATGGAATAATCCATTAACAGTACCGGTCAAAGCCGGCTGAGAGAAAAAAAGTTTTCACGCCGTATATTCTTTCCTGTTGCAATGTCCGAAAAGACAAAGAATCTCATAGCTGATGGTATCCCGCCAGCCGGCAATATCATCGGCGGTTATCCGCTCACTTCCCTGGCGGCCCAACAGAACCACCTCATCACCCGGCTTGACAGAGCTGATTTCCGTTACATCAAGCAGGGTTAAATTCATTGAGATTCTACCGACAACGGGTACCCGCCGCCCATGAAGCAAAACAACCGCCCTGTTGGAAAGATCCCGGGCGTAACCATCCTCATAGCCGACCGGCAGAACCGCAAGTCTGGTTGTGCGCGTGGTGGTAAAAATATGACCGTAACCAAGCCCGGTCCCGGCGGGAACTTCCCGTAACTGAATTACGCGGCTGACAAAAGACATTGCCGGTTGCAGTTCATCCCCGTTGCCGGGGAGTGTACTGTTCCAGGTTGAAGACGGGCCGTATCCATACAGGGCGATACCGGGCCGCACCATATCAAGTTGGGCACCGGCAACGGTAAATATTGCGCCGGAATTGGCAATATGTCGCTTTATTTGCGGATGTTGCACTGCAACAGCAGGCATAACCCGGAGAAAATCGGCAAGCACTTGCCTGGAGTTGCCGCCGACAGGATCATCGGCCATGGGAAAATGGGCCATGATACCGGCTAACTGTAAACCCCTTGCCCGCTGAATTCGATCAATGACATCAGCAGCAGCCGACGGCAGACAGCCCTGGCGCCCCATACCCGCATCCACTTTCAGATGGACGGCAAGTATCTGATTCCGGCGTTGCGCCGCCTGGGCCAGCCGATCGACCAGACCGGCATCAACCAGGACCGGGGTCAAATCATAATCAATAATTGCATCAAAAAA
>JALSNT010000365.1 GCA_026986885.1 Desulfobulbaceae bacterium | reverse complement strand
TCGTTGATCTCCATACGGTCGGTGGTTTGAGTGCTGAAGAGATAGCCAGGGTGCGTAACATGGACGTTAAGGACGTTGACCGAATCATTTACCAGGTGAAAGTGCATTTTCAGGCGGCTCTGAAGGCGTAAAAACATCTGCCGCCGTTATATATCAGATGGTATCCTGACCTTTGATATTTTTATAAACCAGCATGGCTGGACCAGATCTCTTGTCAACCTATCTCTGTCTTCCGTCCTCTGGTACAGATAAAAAGGCGCCGGAATATCTCCCGGTGCCTTTTCCCTGCCCCGATTTTTCTCCATAAAAGCAAAATTCAATTCAGGTTGAATATTTCTTTCCGAATATACTGATATTCCATTGTGACGGAATGGTTTTTGCAAATTTTCCGTATTGGCTTTTTTGAGGTCATTCTCCCCGACTGTTGCCCTGGCGGGCGTGTCCGGATGCAATGTGGAAGAGAGGGTGAACCGCAGTTTGAGATGGCTTGCAAAATGAATCCGAAAAAATCGCTGTATTGTTCCGGAAAAAAGGGGGGAAAGATATGGTTATGAATTTCCGTAAAAGATCGAGACAGATTAGTCGGAAGGTTCCCATGGGGAAATTATCTTTCCCATCACAACTTTTTCTGTTTTTTTGTATTTCTTGCTGCGCAATGACCGTTCCTCGTTCGTCGCATGCCGGCGACAATGACCTCCCTTTTTTGCAACTTCTGCTTGCCAACCAAACCTGTTCCATGACGTATGACGCCGATGATCCTAAATATAATCTGGTCTATAAGGGGCTTTATTATTACCGGCAGGACCTGTCGCCTTCCGCATACAGATTACGTCAGCTCAGTGATTCCCGATTCAACAGCCTGTCCATGACCGATAAAAGAAAAGTGGCAGACAAACTGCTGACTTCGCTTTTTTTCGGGTATCCGGCGCCGGTACTTGACCGGAAACTCAAATCAGGGCACTTCCTCTGTTCCGTGCGCCGGGAACTGTCGGCGGAAGAAAATAACATGGTTCAGGTGGAAGCGGAAATTCGTGATGAGAGCAGGTATTACCGCGATGATGACAACTGGCGGCCCTATGAGGTGTTTGATATCCTGGCCCGCTTTTATGCCATGAAGTACCTGGATAAGCATTATCTCAATAACTGGATGGCCTATATCCTGACCCAGACCATCATGTTCTCACCAGCCTATGAACTGGATTCTTCCCATTATCCGGATGTGTCCAGCGTCTACAACTGGCTTGTTATGGACATGGACGATGATGTGGGCATGCGCTACTCCACCTATCTGCATATGACCGGCAGCGATAACTGGCGAAGATTCCGCAGCCCGGAAGACAACGGCCGGGAGATGATGGAAATTTTTACCTTTGATTTTAATGATGCCGATGTGCCCAGGGCCGCAACCACATTGAAAAACTGGTTTCTTGATGAAGACCACGACACCCTGGTTATTGGCCTGAACAGTAACACCGTGCCGCAGTACCTCTTCGGCACCACGGTGACCACCGGTTTTGACTTTTACCGGGAGTTGGTGAAATCACAGGGATTTATCAGCGGCAGTGTCCGGCGGCTGGTTGATTTCTTCTTCACCGATTATGATGAGGCCAATAAAGAGCGGGTTGCCGACATTATAATTTCCTCCCACCCGGAAACCTGGCAGGATATTCTGCTACAGATCGTCTTTTCCGAAGAGTATCTGCTACACTCCTCCCGGGCCAAAAGCGCGGAGGAACTTTTTTATTCTCTGGCCAAGAAACTGGACTACAAACATTATAAGGATACTTTTTATTATTTCAATGAAGCACTGGACGACATGCATCAGTCGTCCATGAAATACAAATTAGGCAAGCTGGAACGTACCCCGCTTGATACCCTATCCTTTGCCCATTATCACAAGTATATCCGGGAGACAGTGCTTATGCGCCATGTCTGCGGTTACCATGAGGAGCATACCTATGAAGACTGGGACACCTATGGCTGGCGGCCGCCATTATTGGGCAATGATCGTTTTTCCTATAATATGTATGATCCGGCCGCAACCCTGCGTTCCTTTATCACCTATCTCTTTGAATTCATGGTACACAGGCCGCCTACTTCCCAGGAAATGGCCATGTTTCTTAATAATATGCTCAGAGATAACGGCGAGTATGAGGGGAGTTATAATTTCAGCGTTGTCGAAGGCGGCTGCTATAATAAGCGAGAAAACGCGGCCAGAGACGTGCTGGATTATATTTCCAGGTTAAGTGAGCTGTACATGTTCCAGGAGGTGCGGTAATGAATAGGCGTGACTTTTTAAAACTCTCCCTCTGTACCGGTTGCAGTACCCTGATACCGGGACTTCCCCGTCTGGCTGTCGCTGGGCCGCTTGACAACGTCAGCTTTAATGCCGCAACGTACTCTAACAACACGCCGCAGACCATCATGGTTTTTCTCTATGGCGGTCCAAGTGAGCTGGCCGGTAATTTCACCAATTATGACCAGTTTAAAGATCTATCCCAGAGCAGCTACAGCGATTATTTCGGTGACAATAATCTGCAGGCCACAACCCATGGCTTCTGGCAGGCTGCCGGTGGCGATCTCATGGAAGAGCTGCTGGCCGCCGGTGATCTGAATGTGTTTCGCACCTGTTTCAGCCAGGTACGCTGGAATAATGACAACCGTTCA
>JALSNT010000364.1 GCA_026986885.1 Desulfobulbaceae bacterium | reverse complement strand
CGTTGACCTTGAGTAACTGCCCTGGTTGCACATTTCCGGGGCTAACCGCCGAAATTGCCTGTACCAGCTGCTGCCAGAGCTGGTGGACAAGCAGGAGCTGCTTATGAATATGCCGATCAACGCCGGACGGAAGTCGAACGGCTTTCTTCATCCCCAGATCCTTATAGGTGAGCCCCCCGTCGCTGAGGGCCTTTAAGGAAACCTCAAACAATCTTCTGGTATTTTGCATCTGGTCGGCAACCTTTGTCCGACTGCCGGCCGCTTTTTGATGAAGAAGAAGAAAAAATTCCTTGGTAAATTTCTGGGTAAGCATCCGCTGCCGGCCGGCAATGTTGACCACTAGACCGTCATGTTTCTGCCGGTACAGAGTCACCGAGGAATACAAAACAATAATGGTAATAATACAGAGAAAAAAAACTATCAGGCGGGTTAATTTCTGGCCAACGCTTAAATCATGCAGGTGAAGCAGGGCTTCAAACCTCCGCAACAAAAAATCCTTCATCCGTTCTCCCCCCCCAATGGATAACTTATTACCTGAAAACTAATATCAAGCAATTCTTTTAACTACTTTATGGTATTGTAGGGTCAGGGATCAAAAAAAATCAATTTTTTTCTTTTTTAACGAAATCGTAAAATATTGCGAATCAAAATCTGCAAAATTACATCATTTTTTATTTTCCGCATCACGGTCAGCCATGATATCCAGTTCCTGCATACGTCTACGGTAACAATCCGGACACAGACCATGGCTCATAGCCGAACCGGTAGTTCGACTGAGATACTTTTCCATGGATACCCAAACACCATGGCCATGTTGACAACCGCTATCATCACGTATCTTCTTACACTCACTGCAGACCGATAAAATATTTTCATACAGATCAATGGTCTCCTGCATATCCTGTTTTTCAAAAACTCTGGTAATACGCATGAGAAGTTCATCGTGATTATAAGGTTTAAGCAAGTAATCCTCGGCCCCGGCCCGTAATGCCTCCACGGCCGAATTCAGCTCTCCATAGCCGGTGAGGATAAAGACGATTGTCCTTACATCTTTCTCTTTTGCCTGCCGCAACACCTCCAGACCGTCGATGCCCTCCATCATAAGATCGGTAATGATTAAATGATAGCCATTATCCAGCAACGCAAGGGCTTCTTCGCCCGATGACGCCGTATCAACGGTATAGCCCTCATTCAGTAGATTCAACTCAAGCGTCTTCCGAATTATTGCTTCATCATCAACAATTAAAATTTTTTTCTTCATAATTTTATTGATTCATAAAAATAACTTGCGCGATGCTGCAACAGTGGTCGTCTCCGTACACGGATTTTCATCGTTTTTCAAGTACGCCAAGACGCAGACGTTGACGGTCATCAAAGAGTTTCCTGCAGGTCAGGGTAATGGCGGTCATAACACCAAAGCCGGTACCCGCACAGATGAGGAACATGATCAAAATTTGATATTTGACCGCATCCATCGGTGAGGAACCGCCAAGAATCTGTCCGGTCATCATGCCCGGCAGACTGACCAGACCGGCAGCCGCCATGGAATTGATAATGGGGATCATGCCGGAACGCATGGCCTGCTGTCGCAGCTCGTGGATAGCCGCCAGTTGTGTCTGGCCAAGCAGCAGGCGCTGCTCAACAATGGCCCGTTGCTGCCACAGCGATTCCGTCAAACGATCCATGGAAAGCGAAATACCGTTCATGGTATTACCCAGCAGCATACCTAACAATGGAATAGCGTATTGCGGCGTATACCAGGGATCATTGGCAATAACCACGGCCAGGGCAAAAAAGGCAACGGCAAAGGAAGAGACGAACATGGAACCCGTGCCCAGCAACCATCCTGACAAACCTTTGATTCTGCGATGCTGACGTGCAACGACCTCGCGACCGGCCACCAGCAGCATGACCATGGAAATAATGAAAACAAAGGGAAAACTCGCATTGGCAAACAGCACCCGCAGGACCTGGCCGATGAGAAGTAACTGCACCGTAGTCCTCAGGGCCGAAATCGCCAGCCGTTTTTCCAGACCCAGTTGCAAACGTCGGCTGCACAGGGCCAGGATCAGGACAAGGCCGGCTGCCAGACTCAAGTCAAAAGCGCTTAAAGGTTTAACGCCCATCATTGACCTCCGCAAGGTTTGAGGCTGCCGCCCGCCTGCATGAACAGACACCTGTCCGCGATCCGGGCAAGTTGTTCCGGATCATGACTGACCCAGAGCAGCGGCACATTATTGTCCCGGCCGTAGCCAAGAAGAAGTTTCTCGACAACGGCGATATTTGCCTGATCAAGACTTGCCGTTGGTTCATCAAGCAGCAACGCCCGGGGATTATTTTCCAGCAGTCGCAAGATGGCCAGCCGTTGTTTTTCTCCGGTGGACAGGCGACTGATCTGCCAGCCCCCGACATCGGGTGTAAACCCGAGTTCGGCAAGTAGTGGGGCAGGAATTGCGGAAAAATCATGGAAATGATCCCGCACCACATCCAGCCACCAGCAACTCTCAGCCGGCAGCATAGCCACGGTTTTCCGCCACAAAGGAGCCTCCACCTGGTCGCACACCATATCTCCAAGACGCAGGCTGCCCTGGTGGGGATCAAGATCAACAATAGCCCGAAGCAGCAGGGTCTTGCCGGCTCCTGACACGCCCTGCATCCCCAGGCATTCCCC
>JALSNT010000363.1 GCA_026986885.1 Desulfobulbaceae bacterium | reverse complement strand
CGGTCGGCCCGTTTCTCTGTTTGCCGACGATGATTTCGGCAAGGCCACGATTGGGGTTGTCCTCTGCCTTGTTATAGACCTCATCGCGATAAATAAAGGCTATGACATCGGCATCCTGTTCAATGGCACCTGATTCCCGTAAGTCGGAAAGCTGAGGCCGTTTGTCGGTTCGGCTCTCCAGGCTGCGGTTGAGCTGAGAAAGGGCGATTACCGGGACTTCAAGTTCCTTGGCCATTGCCTTGAGGGATCGGGAAATATCGGAAATCTCCTGGGTCCTGTTTTCCACCTTTGCCCGGCCCTGCATCAGTTGCAGATAGTCGACAACAACCAGGCCAAGATCATGTTCGGATTTGAGCCTGCGAGCCTTGGCCCGCATTTCAAGCACTCCTATAGCCGCGGTATCGTCAATAAAAATAGGTGATTCGGTGAGCATGCCGGTTGCCCGTGTAAGATCGGGCCAGTCTTTTTCAATCAGTCGTCCGGTGCGAATACGCTGGGAATCGATGCGGCCAAGAGAACAGAGCATGCGGAGCGCAAGTTGCTCAACCGACATTTCGAGGCTGAAAACAGCCACCGGCGTACGGTCGGCAACAGCAACCTGCTGTACAATATTCATGGCCAGGGCCGTCTTGCCCATGGATGGCCTGCCTGCAAGAATAATAAGATCTGCCGGCTGCAGCCCGGCTGTCATACGGTCAAGCTCGGTGTAGCCGGTGGCAATACCGGTGATCTGTTCCTGCCTGTCAAACAGTTGGGTAATGCGGTCAAAGGCTTTCGGTACCACGTCGGACATGGCCTGAAATCCTTGCTTTTTCTTTGACTGGGCTATTTCGAAGATGGTTTTTTCAGCTTCGTCTACCAGGGCGTCAATATCATCTTGATCCTCATAACAGCGGGCAGTAACTTCGGAACTGGTCTGGATCAGTTGCCGCAGTATGGATTTTTTTCGTATTAATTCCGCATGATGAACCAGTGGCCCGGAAAAGGGAATGAGGTCGGTCAGGGATGCGAGATAGGCGCCGCCGCCGATTTCTTCGAGTTTGTTTCTGGCTGCCAGCAGGTCGGTGACCGTAATCAGATCGTGGGGTTCTCTTCTCTCAAAGAGATCAAGCATGGCCCGGAAAATCGTTTTATGGGCGTCCCTGTAAAAATCTTCCGGGGACAGTATCTCGGCAACCTTGAGAATGGAATGTTCCTGCAGTAAAATAGTGCCTAACACAGCCTGTTCCGCATCAATATTCTGCGGTGGAATGATACCCGTATGATTCTGCTGGGGAGTGGAATGTGTTTGTTGTTGCATGGTGAGTCAGCATACAACGAATAATGGAGAATGGAAAGAACAATGACCTGGAAAAACTTATTCGGTTATTGTTGGTAACAACAAGAAATGATAAGATAAATGTTTCCGTGATATAAAACGGTAACCGTGTGGTGCCGGTTACCGTATTACACGGTTTTTGAGTCGCTCCATTGAAGTCGGCAACGACACTTGTTTATACTGGCGCTCTGTTTTTTCGCGTCTTTTTTTGTAACCGTTCACCCAGATGCTGTTTCGCCCGCATTACCTGCATAATGTAAACGTTTACCAGTGCCCCATATTCGTTCAAGCAGGCCGACGAGTCTATAGCCCGCTATGTGAGGTGGCCTGATCGGACGAAGATGGGGTGCTGGTGAACGTTTACCTTTTTTTTACTTTTCTTCTTCCGTTTCAGCAACGACCTGCACCGTAAGAGTACACGCCACCTGGTAGCCCACCTTCACATTGACACTGGTTTCACCAATACTCTTGATCGGCTCATTTAAGATAATGGAACGGCGATCAACAACGATTCCACATTCTTTGAGGCCCTCAGCAATATCTTTGCTGCCGACGGAGCCAAACAGCCTGTCCTCTTCACCGACACGGCGACTCAGGGTAACAGTGGTTTTTTCTATCCTGGCGGCTAACTGCTCAGCGCTTTTCTGTTCAGCTTCACGGCGGGCGGCAATTGCCTGTTGCTCACGCTTCAGTCGTGCCATCGTTGCCTTATTAACCACAACGGCCTTTTGCTGAGGAATGAGATAATTCCTGGCGTACCCGGGTTTGACGCTGACAATATCGCCTTCCATTCCCAGGGTACCAATAGTTTCTTTTAAAATAACATCCATGGATATATCCTCATGTTGTGTTCAAAAAAAATCAAGCAACGTTTTTTTTAAAAATCAGTTACCTGAAAGCTCAATTCAGGAGTTATATAAACAAATCAATTCTTTGCCGTCCCGGACCGGTCTAAGGGGCCGGTTGCCGGTCTGAGATTAAACCAGATGTCGGCAACGCCCAGCAGGGACAGGAGAATCAGCCCGTAGCTCTGAATAACCAGCATACCGTAGAGCAGCAATTTGAAATATCCGGGCACGTTCCATCTTGCGAGCAGATGCAGCAGGACCGCCAGCCCTTGAAAAAAATAAATAACAGCACTGACGATAAGTCCGTTTAAGGCGATGTTTTTCCAGCTTTCCGGGCCAAAGACATACGCTGCCCCGACCGTAATCGGCAGCCAGACAAGGATTTCTGGTAACTGCCACTCCCTGTATGGCGGCCAGGGCGCCTTATGCGGCTGTCGGCGGAGCAGAAAGCCGTTCCATATTACCTCATTCATCCATACGGTGAACAGCAACATGGAGAAGAGAATTC
>JALSNT010000362.1 GCA_026986885.1 Desulfobulbaceae bacterium | reverse complement strand
ATCTTGTCTGCTACGACATCAGTGACAACCGTGTCCGCTACCGGGTAGTCAAGGCGCTGAAGGGGTTTGGCACCAGGGTGCAGAAATCGGTTTTTGCATGTCCGGACCTGACGGAAAAACAGCTTCTTGACCTGCAGGAAAAGATGGCAGCGCTCATTGATCATGGTGTGGATTCCGTACACTATTTTCGTTTATGCAAGGCCTGCCTGCAGGAGGTGGAATGGACGGGAATCGGCCATAAACCGGCAGTTGAACCATTTCGCGTTGTCTGAGCCATGCCCCGGGCATGTCCTGTTTTTTAGAAAACGCCCTGGTGGAGCTTAAGTGACATCGGCCTTGGCAAACCGGCTGCCAGGCGTGCCTGTAATTAGTGCGGTGCAAAATCATCGCTTAGTTTTTTTAATCAAGAAGGAGATAATCAAGATAGATCGTCCGGGGACGCTGTTGCCTGACAACGAATATGGCAAAATTTTCTATATGCGCCATATCCATAAAGCGGGTTTTCGGGGCCGTGCGAACATCATCAAGCTGTACAATGCAGTCATTCCAGCCGGGCTGCAGGTCAAAGAGTTTATGGAAGCGGTCATCATAGCGCATGCCGTGCCGGCTATGCAAAGAGTCATGTATCCGGCAATGCAGGGGCAGGATATCCTTGCCCGGATTATAAACACTGAAGTGCATTGTCTTGTATCCGCGCCAGTCATGGGGAAAATAAAAAAGGGATATGCCTGAATAGTGGGCGGTGGACAGTTGTACCCTTAAAGCATAGCGACCATGGCGGACGATCCTCTGCTCCCGTTGCACCTGGCGAATATCATTAAAACGGGTCTGCTCAAAAGGCGTTTCAAAATCAGCCAACACCGGAAACTGCTTCCTTGCAACCAACTCATCATTTAATGACCGATAGACCGGCCAAACGGCAAACAACAGCAAACCGACAACCGCACAAACAACCAATATCCGAATTCTTCCGGAACCCGGTAACATTTCGGCAAACGACAGGGCCGCAAGAGAACCCAAAACATCACGGTACACATCTCCGCAATCACCAATCCTGCCGTCAATCACCTGTTGTATCAACTCAATGACAATGCCGACACAGAGAACGGCGAAAAGTATCCTAAAAATGGCCGGCCAACTTTGCCTTCTCCCCTCATGATGACCGCTGTGATGCAGGTACAGCCAAGTCGCCAGGAAAAAAAAGAGGATATGCCCCAAATCCCAGGCAGTCTTGAATGAACGCTCGGCATGGTACCCCGGTCCTCCAAAAAAGAAGAAGGGAAAACCAATCGACAGAAGGATATAACCAGCTGTAATCTTAACTGAATAGCGCCCAAATATTTCTATTTTTTTCATTCGCTTACCTGATCAGTTACACTGAGGTTATACGGCTGATTACAACATAAAATTTTTTCCTTATTACAGCAATCCACCAAAAATAATAAAGGGTTCAACGCTGAGAAGAAGGAATCTCAATTTTTCTTTTTTTCCTGATAACCGGTTAAAACAACCGCCTTAATTACAATATTGCAATACGAAACCGGCCATATACAGTTACTGGCAAGCAGAAAACACCATGGCAATCAACGCATGTTTATCTTAAATTCATTGACCATGATTTCTAATTCATATCAGGCGGACAAATGGAGGATCTGGCTGCCGATAATTGACAAAAAATTTACTAACCATATAGAGTAACAGGAAAATTTACACGGAACACATGTACCATTTTTTCTTCTCCCAGGCTGAGAAATCCTTGCCCAAAGCCCCCAAAAAAAACATGGCGGGCCGCAAATTCATGGTCTTTTTATTGTCCTGAAAAATTCAGGCATAGTATCTGCACAATGCTCTGTAGTCTTTTTTAATAAAAAAAATGCACCTTTCAAATAACAGAGCATTCTCCAGATACTATGCGATTCTTATTAACATTTTTCTTGTTGGCCATCCTGTTGCCGGGATCATATGCATTGGCAGCGGAACACACCTTTGAAATTTCCTGGGCCGTAGACGCGACAGCCGATCCAGCGCCTGCCGGATTTCGTCTATATGATGCGCAATTAAAAAAAGTTTGTGAAACCGGAGAACCACAGGCAACAACAATGACCTGTACAGTAGATGTTGCGGCGACCAAAGCAACCTACACCCTGGTCAGTTATTCGGCAAACGGTATGGAAAGTGAACCTTCCGATCCTGTTACCATTGTCTTTACAGAACCCTCTCCCCTTAAGGCGATTTTCCACTTTACGACGGAAAACGGATCGCTGGCGGTCAACTTTGATGCCGCTGAATCCACCGGGCAGATTACGCGGTACAACTGGCAATTCGGCGACGGCTCATCAGGAACCGGCAAAACCATCAAACACGTTTTTCCCGCCGCCGGCAGCTACACTGTCACGCTTACCATACAGGATGAAAACGGAACGACAAATTCTACGCAAATGCCTGTCACTTTAGACAATACCACCGGGGAAAACCAGGCGCCCAGGGCGGAACTGGTCGTCACCTCGTCGCCGATGGGCAATGCTCCCCTGAACGTCGCCTTTGATGCCTCGGGTTCATCGGATCCGGAAAATTCAAGCCTGACTTACTCCTGGGACTTTGGAGACGGCATGACAGCAACAGGTGAGCAACAGGTAACCCACCTGTATACCGCAGCCGGAACCTACACGGCAAAGGTAACC
>JALSNT010000361.1 GCA_026986885.1 Desulfobulbaceae bacterium | reverse complement strand
TGTTTTCATCCAGATACATGAAATTGGGTGACATGATGCCACCTGCGGTCTCCGGATCATACTTGAGGAGTTCTTCTACTTCTTCACGCTCCTCGGTCTGCATGCGGTTGCGTATCTCCCGGGCGATTTCCTCGGGGAGGGCCTCCAGCAGGTCAGCCGCATCGTCCGAGGCCATTTCACTGACGATGGCGGCCATGGAATCCGGGGACAGACCGGAGACAAGATCGACCATAATGGAAGAATCAAGCTCACTTAAAAAATCAGAAACCATACCTGTGCCGGCAATAATCTGAAAGATGTCTTTTTGTTCACCGGGAGGTAAAGAACGAAAAACCCATGCCAGATCGGCCGGATGTGTCTTCCTGATAAGCTTGGTAATGTTTTCAACGGCACCGCGTCGATGGAGGCGCCTGAGTGTATCAAGCAGCACCTTGCCCTCAAGGCCTATCATCTCTCTTTTCGGTGTTTTTCCCATACATTTCTCCCTTACGGAATCGCGGTTGCCAATAGTTGTATTTAGAAAAATTGCATGATTACCAAGAAAATTCAGTCTGTTACCTGAAATTATTCAGGTTTTATCATCCTCCCGGTTTGTTGGGCGGGAGAAAAGAGCAGGCTTCGGTCAGGTTAGGCCATTGCCAATAACCGATATTCAGCGGCGGATAACCATAGCCGATAACTGAACTTACGGAGATGACAAAACAACCGCCCATTTTCGGACGGATCCTGAATGGAGGTATTTTTTCCTCCGTGCATCAGGAGCTGAATATTATACTGTAATCAAAAAAACTTTTAAAATACCCAACAAAAGCGATTGCCGCAAGTGAAGTATGCTGGCGTCGTAAAAACTTCGATCTACTGCGGTATACTTAAAGAAACAAACCGGATTTCTGGGTGAGAAAACAGATAAAAAAGCCAAAAGCCATGGCTAAAAGCCCCATGATTCGGAGCTGGGACGGCGGCATTTCCAACAGCTGCCTGAGCCAGCGTTGCATGGCCTCAGGAAAAACAAAATAAGGCAGACCTTCCAGGACAAAAACCAGACCAATGAGAGTAACAAGCAATTTCATAGCATAAACCTACCAGACCAGGTAAGCACCCGCAAGGGTGGAGAAAGGCTCACGTTGTTTTTTCACCTGATATATATAATGATAATAATTGGAGATGGGTGTTGCCAATGGGAAACAAATTTGGACAAACATATTGACAATAGAGAAGAAAAAAAAGTAAGCTTAGAGTTCAACAGCGGCATTTGCCGAGGTGTCTATATACACCTGAATTGTGTGAAACCCTTCGGGATTTCCATTTCATCCCCAATCTGCAGACCTGGCCCTGCTCCATGTAGGTTATAAACTACAATGAAACAGCACAAAACCTGCAGATCCAGGCGAAATGAAAATCGCTTGATTCAGGATACCATAACAATATTTTTTTCTTTTTTGCTGCAACGATATGAATAAAGGAACGACCTCCAAATATAGTCAGGCCGGGGTGAACATTGACAAAGGAAATGCATTTGTCTCCCGTATCAAGGGACTGGTTGCAGAAACCCATGGCCGGGGTGTCCTTAACGATATCGGCGGTTTTTCAGGATTATTTGCTATCGGGAACGCCGGCTATGAAGATCCGGTACTGATCTCCTCAACCGATGGCGTCGGTACCAAGCTTAATATTGCCAAACTCTGTAACAAACACGATACCATTGGCATTGACCTGGTTGCCATGTGTGTTAACGATGTGATTGTCAGTGGTGCCAAGCCATTGTTTTTTCTTGATTATCTCGCCGTCTCCAGCCTTGATATTGATGTGGCCACAGAAGTTGTCCGCGGCATTGCCGACGGTTGCAAGATTGCCTCCTGTGCCCTTATCGGCGGAGAAACTGCTGAAATGCCCGGCCTGTATCAACCGGGAGATTATGACCTGGCAGGCTTTGTTGTCGGCATCGGGGAACGCGATCAGATTATCGACGGCAGTGATATACGGGTCGGCAATAAGATTATCGGTCTTACCTCATCGGGCCTGCATTCAAACGGCTACTCTCTGGTTCGGAAAATTATTTTTGAAGAGCAGAATTTATCCGTTGCAGACCACATCCCTGAACTTGACTGCACCATTGGTGAAGAATTACTGCGACCCACGCGCATTTATGTGGGCAGCATCCTTACCGTCCTGCGAAACTATAAGATAAACGGCCTGATTCACAACACCGGCGGTGGTTTTATCGATAATGTACCCCGGATACTTCCCAGTGGTTGCCGGGCGATAATCCATGCCGATTCCTGGGACATCCCTCCGATATTTCCCTTTCTGCAGGACAAAGGTGACATTTCCGTTGCAGAGATGTACCGCACCTTCAACATGGGCATCGGCATGATGGCCCTGGTGGCGGAAAAGGACATGGAAGACGTGTTGCAACAATTCACCGCCCTTGGTGAATCACCTGTGGTTATTGGAGAAGTAGTTGCCGCAGATAATGAAGCTGAAGAAAAAGTAGTTATCGAAGGAATGTAAAATTCATGCAGACCCGGCTGCAATGAAAATCGCCCAATTTAGTGCCTTACTCCTCATTTTCTGTCATAAAAAACAAGAAAATGAACATTGCAGGTCTGCTTGAGTGGAACGAAAGCGGACAGACAGCAACCACTACCTTTGTCTGCTTTCTTTATGGTAATCAACATTGTTTA
>JALSNT010000360.1 GCA_026986885.1 Desulfobulbaceae bacterium | reverse complement strand
ATCGTCTCAGACACCGACGAACTGCCGTATTTTTGCAAAATTGCTGGTCGACATGCCGGCCGGGATAAACGGCGCTTTAATGCGTGAACAGATGGACAAAGAAGCAAAGGCCCACGGAGCAGACATGGTTCTCATCGGTCAAGCCCGCAGGATGAACGATGATGAGGGCTTTCATTTTATCTACTACGGCAACGGCGGGGAATATCGCTGCAACGATCAATGGTGTGGCTGGAAATATGGTTTTGACGTCTGGGACAAACAGGGGAAATTCGTCAGCATCGGCATTGACCAATGGAGTAATCAAGCTGTCTCTTTCCCCTTTCCGGTAATGCTGCAGGCCGCTTTTATCCGCTGCCGGTAAGGCCGCAGACAGGAACAGCCGTCGGATAACCGCCCATCACAGCAATCAGTCCATGATAGTTACCCTTCTCAACATTCTTGCGATCCTGCTGGTACTGACGATCATTCTGATCATCTCCCTGCTGAGCTGGCTGCTGTTTAAAGTTATCCGTCCCGCTGCCGAAAAACAACAGCAGGGTACCTTGCTGCTCAAGGGAACGAATAAAGAAATCTGCTCACTTGCTGAAAGTGACATCAGCATGCTGGCCGATATTCTTTCTTCGGTCAATGAGACCCTACGCGAAAAGATCAGTCGTCTCTACCGGCAGGAAAGGCTCTACCAGGAGCTGGTCCAGAGCAGTAACAGCATTATTCTCCGTCTTGACCGTCGGGGGAAAATCATCTTTATCAACCAGTACGGATTGATTTTTTTCGGTTTTACCGACGATGAGCTCATCGGTCATTCAATTTTCGGTACCATACTGCCCCCAAAACGCCGAAGCGAAAAGATCATCGACAGGATGATGACCGGAATACTAAAAAATCCGGCTAAATATCAAAGCCTGACCCTGGAAAACCTGCGTAAAGACGGCAGTCGTGCCCTTGTGCAATGGAGCAACAAGGTTATTACGGCTGAAGACGGCTCCTTTCTCGAACTTCTCTGCGTCGGTATCGACATTACCGCCCTCAACCGGGCGGAAGACAGACTGGAAGAAAAAGAACGATTGTATCGGGCCCTGTTTGAGTCTTCCCATGATGCCCATTTTCTCTTCAAAAACTGGCATTATCTCGACAGCAACAAGGCGGGTCTGAAACTTTTGGGCTGTAAGAATAAAGAGGAACTGATCGGCGCGCCCTCCGATGCATTCGCACCCGAAATCCAGCCCGACGGGATGCCGACCCTCCAGAAGATACGGGAGATAAAGGAACGGGCATTCGCGGGTGAGACGATTACCTGCGAGTGGTACGCCCGATCACTCACCGGTGCCATCCGGTTGACCGAGGCCAATATTCAATGCATACAGACGGCAGCGGGAAAGATATTACACGTCTCCATGAAAGACGTAACCACCCGGAAACAGCTTGAAGAAGAGTTGCGTCAAAGTCAGAAAATGGAAGCCATCGGCACCCTGGCCGGCGGTATTGCCCATGATTTTAACAACATTTTAACCGCTATTATGGGCTATACGGACCTGGCCCTGCTGAAGGTAAAAAAATCCTCGCAGGTTGCCGAGGCCCTGCATCAGGTTCAGGCAGCCTCCCAGCGCGCCAGTGAGCTGGTTCGCCAGATCCTGACCTTCAGCAGCAGGGAAGACCAGGCGAAACAGGCGGTACAGATCTCGATTATCGTCAGAGAGGCGGTGCAGATGCTGCGCTCTTCCATACCCAAAACGGTAAAGATCCGGGAGGACATCAGCTCGACCAGCCTGGTACTGGCCAATCCGACTCAAATCCACCAACTGGTTGTCAATCTCTGTACCAACAGTCTGCATGCGATGAAAGATCGCGGCGGCACCTTAACCATCAGCTTGCGTGACATATCCTATGCCCCCGCCAAACCAGTAAAAAATATCAACAACTCCGGACTGCCTCCTGGAGAGTATGTGCAACTGTTTATCAGTGATACCGGGCACGGGATGTCGAGCAAGGTCATCAAAAAAATGTTCGATCCGTATTTTACAACCAGGGGATATGGAAAAGGAACCGGCCTGGGGCTGGCCGTCGTCCATGGGATTCTGCAGAGCCATAAGGCCAGGATTATGGTGCGCTCAAAACCTGGTGCAGGGACCGGTTTTACCATTTATTTCCCGATTGCCGCCACAGCACCCAGCCACCACCATTCGGATACGGGAAAAACACCCGACAGCCCTGAAAACGGCCAGCCTGCCAGGGCATCAATTCTGTTTGCCGATGATGAACAGCCCATCCGTGACCTGGTCAAAACCTATCTGGGAAAATATGGTTACCGACTGACAACCTGTACAAACGGTGCGGAAGCCTGGAAAATGTTCAGCGGCAACCCCCAGCAATGGGATCTGGTGATTACCGACCAGAATATGCCGAAAATGACCGGCATGGAACTCATTGAGAACATCAGGAGACTGCGCGCCGATATACCGGTTATGCTGGCAACGGGCTACAGTGAAAATATCTCCGCCCGGGACTTTGTCCAGCTCAACGTCTCCGCCATGCTTCACAAGCCGACCCCAATGAACAAACTGCTGGAATATGTTGAAAAAACACTGGAAAAAACTCCCTGACCGGGAACTCTTTTCCGGCCCTTACCAGATCGCTCGCAGTCCCTTGGACTTACGAACTTTATCAATGCGTCGTTCCAGACCAACCCG
>JALSNT010000359.1 GCA_026986885.1 Desulfobulbaceae bacterium | reverse complement strand
CCACAGACATGACAAAGTGGGGCAGACCACAGACATGACAAAATGGGCAGACCGCGGGAATGACAAAGCGGGTAGACCACAGGATGACAAAGTGGGTAAACTGCGGGCATGACGTGGTTGCAGACTTAGGGAATGCAATTTCAAATTAATTTTTTCCTCTGAAAAACACAAAAATTACGCAACTGACTTCATTGAACAGACTCTTCTCCAGACATCGCGCCTGGCTGCTGCCGGCGCTGATAATCGCCCTTTTCTTTTCAGTACGGCCCTGTTATGCCGCCACCTTTGAAACCTTTCTGGAACCGGCCAAGGTCGTTGATATTTCCACGCCGTACCGCGATCGAATCACCGTTATTCATGTCCGGGAAAATGATCCGGTCCACCAGGGCACCCTGCTGGCCGAACTGGGAACAGTAGTGTTGAAGGCCCAGCTTGCCCAGGCGGAAAGGGCGGCCCGGTTCCATGGAAAAATTGATGCCGCCCGGTCCCTGGTTACCATGCGCAGAAAAAAACTACGGATGCTGACCGCCCTCAAAAAAACCGGCAATGCCCGGCCGCAGGAACTGGAAAGCGCCAAAACCGAACTGGCCATTGCCCGGGCCGACCTGCAAAGCGCTCTTGAACAGCAACAGCTAAAAAAAGCGGAAGCCGAAGTTATCAAGGCCCAGATTAAAGAAAAACAACTGACAAGCCCGATAGACGGCATCGTTGTTACCATCTACAAGCAGGAAGCCGAATTGATCGGCGGCAGTGATCCGCAGCCCCTGCTGACCATTGCCCAGCTCGATCCGCTGCATGCCGTCTTTCACCTGCCGCCGGAGGCGGCCCATTTTCTAAAAAATAAAAAACAGGTTCCACTCCTGGTGGCCGGACAGCAGGTAAGCGGGACGATAGACTTTATCTCACCGATTATTGATGCCCAGAGCGGCACCGTCACCGTGCGCTTAATCCTGAGTAACACGGACCATTCCCTGGACAGCGGCTCCCGCTGCACTCTTGTCCTCAACACCACAACCGGAGAACCCTCCCATGACCGAACAGGAACAGAAAAACCAGCAACAGATCAAGGTCCGCTACAATGAGACCTCTGCCCTTTTTGCCTCCCAGTTTATCGTCAACACCAGCGCCGAGGATGTGACAATCAATTTCTCATCCGGACCAATCGGTGACCCGGCAACCGGTGAAACGATCCTTCCTGTCCACACCAGGATGGCCATGACCAGAGAAGGCGCCCGCAGACTCCACAGCGTGCTCACTAATGTATTGGGCATCAGGGGTAATACAAAAAACAAGGAAAATATTCCGGCAGGCGCCCAGGCAAAACTCCCGGACATTAAACAATAATTCCAGTGCAACACCATCCAGAAGCCGGTGGAGAAGGGGTTACCCTCTCTCCACCGGATCTGCGTCGACTGACGGCGCAGTTCAGTCAACCGACGCTGCAGAAAGCGAAACGACCAGCCCTTCTCAATCAATTTCTCCAGCAGACCATTGCCTTAAATAACGCCGCCGGGGCAATCTATTTCAGCAAAGGTGCAGCCGGACTCTTTGCCGAAACGTCCCTGCTGTCCCGGCAGATACAGGCCCTGGGCCGCGGCCTGAACGATATCCTTAAGAGTTGTGCTGAAAATGCCCTGGCCGCGGAAAGAGCCGGTTCAACAAGTCTTAACGACGATAATTCCCTCTTCTCCATAAACTGCCCCCTGTCCCTGGATGGAGGTTGTCTGTGCATACTCCTTGTCACCGGCCCGGAAACGCTTTCCTCCTTTCTGGTAATCCAGCAGCTGGCCGCTGCCCTGCTTGATCAATACCTGGCAGGGAAAAAAGCTGCCGCAGAGCCAGCAGGCGACCCGTCGCTTGCTGTCCAGTTTCTCCCGACCCTCAACAAGATATTCTCTCTGCCGGCCGGCAAGGAACGACTTTTACAGCTCAACCAGTCATTAAAAACATTTGCCGGCGCAGATCTCTGTGCGCTGGCCAGGGGAACAAACAAAAAAATTCGTATCGCCGCAATTTCCGATATCGCCTCCCAGAACCGTCAAAGCGACCAGCTTCGCCTGCTGCAGAAAGGAATCGACGAGTGCGTCTCCAGGGGCGCCGCCCTTGGCTGGCCCAAAATGACGGACCCGACGATCCAGCACTCACTGATAGCTGAAGAAATCTGCCATGGCTTCGGCGGCGCCCAGATACTGCTTTTGCCCCTGATGGCAGAAGCGGAAACAGCAAAAGGGGTTCTGGTCCTCCTCTGGCAAAAATACATGGCCCGGCATCATGTCCACAGTGCCCTGCAGGGCTTTACGCCGGTGCTTGCCGGTTTGCTGCCCTGCCTTGACAAAAACCGCGCCCATGGACTGCTCCCTGAAAAGGGGCGGCAGACGGATTCCCGCTGGAGCCTGCAGCACAAGGTTACCGCCTTTGTCGGGGCCGTGCTTGTGCTTGCCCTCCTGCTCCCCGTCCCCTATCGCATATCCGCGGACGCAGTTGTCCGGCCCAGGTTTACCCGATTTGTCGTTTCCCGCTACAACGGTCTGCTCAAAGAGAGCAAGGTCCGACCCGGTGACCGGGTGAACAAAGGCGATGTTCTGGCGCGCCTTGACGGTCGGCAAACCGAGGTTGAGCTTGCCGCCCTGCAGGCGGAACGGGACAAGGCAAAGAAGAAACTGGACCAAGAGACGGCCAGGGGCAACA
>JALSNT010000358.1 GCA_026986885.1 Desulfobulbaceae bacterium | reverse complement strand
TCACCTCCCGATCGGTAATATTCCGACTACCGACCGCAATTTTTTGAGCCAGGTCGACAGATTCACTAATGGTCAAATGCATTTTCCAGTTACCGGCAATCAACGGCTTTCTTTGCATGTCAAACTCCCCTTCCTTTTCTTATTATTCGGCTTCAAGAGCTATAACACCCGGCAGCTGTTTTCCCTCCATCAGCATGAGAAAGGCGCCGCCGCCGGTGGACATATACGAGATATTTCCAGCTTCGCCAAATTTTTTTACCGCCGCATTGGAATCCCCGCCGCCGGTAATGGAAAGGGCATGGGCCGATGCCACCGCCCGGGCCACCCCCCTGGTTCCCTGGGCAAAAGGATCCATCTCAAAGGCACCCATGGGACCGTTCCAGATAATGGTCCGGGCATCAGCCAGCACTTCCCGGAAACAGATGACGGAGGCAGGGCCGATATCCAGAGCCATCCAGTCCTCCGGGATATCCTTGATGGTCACCTGCTTATTAACGGCGTCCGCGGCAAATGAGTCGGCAGCGACGACATCAACCGGTAAATATACTTTAACGCCTTTCCCCTTGGCATCGGCAAGAAATTCAGCAGCCTTTTCAAGCAGATCATCTTCCACTTTTGAAGCGCCTGTACCATAGCCCCGGCTCTTTAAAAAGGTGTTGGCCATGGCCCCGCCGATCAGCATGGCATCAACTTTATCCAGCATATTGGTCAAGGCACCCAGCTTACTCGATACCTTGGCACCGCCGACAATGGCGATCAACGGCCGCACCGGGTTATCGACGGAGCGATGGAAGTATTCCAGTTCCTTTTCCAGAAGAAAACCGGCTGCTTTTTCTTCAACAAACTTCGTCACTCCCACAACTGAAGCATGGACACGGTGGGAAACGGCAAAGGCATTATTGACATAAACATCGGCCAGCCGGGCCAGCTGTTCGGCAAACTCAGGATCATTCTCCTGTTCTTCTGCATGAAAACGCAGATTCTCAAGCAGCAGCACGTCACCATTGTGCATGGCCGCTACCTTTTCCTCGGTCTCAACACCGACACAGTCGGGAGCAAGGGGCACATCTTTCCCTAACAGCTGACTCAGCCTGCGGGCAACCGGTGCCAGGGAATACCTTTCAATCCTTTTTCCCATGGGCCGCCCCATGTGCGAGCAGAGAATAACCCGTGCCCCCTGAGAGACACTGTATTCAATGGTATCCAGAACACTTGTTATCCGCAAATCATCGGTAATATTGCCATCATCATCCATGGGCACATTAAAATCCACCCGCAGCAAGACCCTTTTTCCGGTAATTTCAAGATCACGAATGGTTCGCATCGCTCCTCACCCCATCAAGTATCTTTTTCAAAATAACAGCATCATCTTCGGGACAATGATAATATTTCCTACGCCTTGCTATCTGCATGAATCCGGCCTGCCGATAAAAATTCCTGGCTCCCCGGTTCCGTCGCCGTACCTCAAGAAAACAGACCTGAACTCCCTGTCCGGCCAGTTGACGCATACCCTGTCTCAGCAATTGCGAGCCGATGCCCCGGCGCCTGCAGGATGGATCCACCGCTAACTGTAACAGTTCCGCCTCCGGCGCAATCGTTCTGAAAAAAACAACTCCGCAAATTTCACCCGTATCGGCAACCATTCGTACTCCGGCGATATCCAACTCCGATGCAAATTGACGAGCGCTCCAGGGATTGGCCATGGAAATTGCCGCCAGCCGACAAACGGCCGCCAGGTCAGCGGCAGCCATCTTCCGAATAATCAACCCCCTGATTACAGCATACCCTCGGCCACCGAGACCGTCAGGTCACCCAACATATTGGTATAGCTGCCTAATTCATTATCATACCATCCGTAAATAACCGCCTGGGTTACCGGCACCTCAAGTACCGGCGGCACCTGGCCCGGCTCGAAGTTACAGCTCTTTACGTGTTCAAGATTGACACTGATGGAGGCGGTACGGGTATGGGTTTCGGTGGATTCAATCACCGCTGCGGCGGCCGGGGTCCCGACAATATCGGAAGAAACATTCTGGCCGGTTGAAAACTCAAGATACTTCGTCGACACTGCGTAATCCCGATAAATTGAATTGATCAAATCACGCTTTATGGGATCGGCAAGGTCATCCTGTAGATTAAGAACCAGGACAATAAGGGAGCCGGTCGAGGTGGGCACGCGAACGGACTCGGCAATAAAACCGATGGATTTCATTTCCGGAATAACCAGGGCCAGTGCCTTGGCCGCGCCGGTGGTGGTAAGGATGATATTATTAAGGATAGAGCGATTCTTACGCAGGTCCGTTGCCCCGGACGCAGGCACCCGATCCAGCACCTTCTGGCTGCCGGTGGCGGCATGAACGGTCACCATGGAGGCAGACAGCATCCGGTCGGCACCGAAATGATCCATCAACGGTTTAATCATATAGGAGAGACAGGTGGTGGTACACGAGGCTGCAGAAATAATGGAATGACGGGCCGGATCATAGTCATCATCATTAATGCCCATAACCGTGGTAACCGCGTCTTCGGGCATATCAATCCCCTTGGACTTGATTTTAAACGGCGCCGAAAGCATAACCTTCTCCGCTCCGGCCTGCAGATGTCCCCTGATGGAGCCACGGCCCTCATCCGGATCAGCAGTCGGATCTTTGAAAACACCTGTGGTATCTACGACCAGACGGACTCCGTTTTTCTG
>JALSNT010000357.1 GCA_026986885.1 Desulfobulbaceae bacterium | reverse complement strand
GCCTATGCCTGGCTGAAACAACACGCCGCCCAATTCGGCTTTCGGGAAACCTATCCGGAATCCAGGCCGGACCACAACCCCTGGGAACCATCCCACTGGCGCTACATCGGCAACGGCCGGGGTAATTAATCAATGCAAAATTCAGCTTTGCCAACAGAGACCTAATTTGAGAAGAGATAAAACCTCTACCTGCGGCCGGTCTTTTGGTAATATGCGTCCAGAATAGCCTGGGCATCCCTGCCCGCCTTTTTCACCCATTCTGCCCGCAACCGGTCACCGACCCTATTTAGTTCCCGCCGAAACTCCGGACTGACCGGGGACACGATCATCCCATGATCCGCCAGGATTCTCCGGCTTTTTCCGTCCATTTCCTTTGCCTCGGCCCACATCTCTTTTTCCGTATCAGCGGCGACGTTCAGTACCTTTACCTGAATATCGGCAGACAGTTTGTCCCAGGCGTCCTGGTTGACATTGATCATGTTCACCGGCCCGACAATATTGATCGGCGTAAAATATTTAAACACCTCCCATGCCTTGGCATCAACCCCGGATACCGAAGAGGTATACATGGAATCCAGCAGTCCGACCTTCATGGCCGGATAGACCTCGGAAAACGTCATCTTGCGGGCGGCAATACCCGTAGCCTTGCCAAAGGCCAGACCGGTGCCGTCATAAACGCGCATTTTAAGCCCTTTAAGATCGGCAACCGATTTGATCGGCCGCTGGGTATAAATACCGGAAAAGGGCCAGATCGAGATGTACAGGGTAAACTGGTTGAATTTTTTCAACACCCTGGCATAGGTGGGTTTTGCCAGTTCATACAGCAGACGCTGTTCCCAGGCATTGCTGGAGATAAATGGTTGCGCCGTAAGAGCCAGGACAGGAGCATCACCCTCAACCATACCGGTGGGAATCTCGGCAATGACCAGCTGCCCCTCGGCGACAGCACGTAACAACTCCGGCCCCTTGAACCCAAGGGACGCTCCCGGATGGAGGATAATTTCCAACTCTCCATGCGTAGCCTTTTTTACCCGCTCGGCAAAACGTTCGGCACCCTGGGAGTGAAAATTGCCGGCCGGATAGTTGAGATGCATGTCCCATCTGGTTTTGGCAACGACCCCGGATGAAAAAGCCAGGGCAAACAGCAGACTGATTACATAAATGGTCCATCGCTTCATAAATAGTCTCCTTGTTATCTTAAATGAAGGATACCAAACCATCGATATAAGAAGTTACGGCTGCCTTTCGTCAGACATAAAAAACGCCTGAATTTCGTCGACACTATACGTAGAATTAGTGAATTACACATTGTTTACTCTGATATGTCAACTGTATTTTTTCTGTGTCAGCAATCAATTTTCCTGGTGCGGTCGTCTTGTTCCAGGTAAGGTATTTGACAGTTCTACGGGATTGTCGCTGCAAAAAGACATTCAACCAACAGGATTTGTTGCAAGTCCGTCGGGGCACAGGGAGAAAAAAATGAACCATCTGCTCAAGGCCGTCCTTTGCCTGTTCTGCATGCTCACCCCGCTTATTGCCGGTGAAGTAGATGTAACCAATGTTACCGTCCAACAGGAAAGTCCGAACAAATATCAATTTAACGTCACCCTGCGTCATGATGATACCGGCTGGAATCATTATGCCGACCGCTGGGAAATACTTGGCCCGCAGGGTACGGTACTGGCCACCCGGGTACTGCTCCATCCGCATGTTGATAAGCAGCCATTTACCCGCAGCCTGTCGGACGTATCCATTGCACCGGGCATCCGGGAAGTAACTATCCGCGGCCACGATCTGGTTCATGGATACGGCGGCAAAGAACTAACAATTACAATTCCACACTGATATCCGATAGCTGTAACAAGAGGCCCGGGATATGTTTCCCCTGTATGATGAAAATGCCACCACCCGGCAACCGATAGCGACCGTTGCCATCATTATCGCCTGTGTTGCGGCATGGATTTTTGTGCAGGGATTCGGCACACAGCAACCTCTTGCCCATTCATTATGTGCCTTTGGTTTGATTCCGGGAAAGTTACTGGGACTGTTACCTGCAGGAACCCAGGTTCGGGTCGGTCGGGATATGTATTGTATTGTGCAGGATCAACGCGGAGTGTATACCCTGCTGACCCACATGTTCCTGCACGGCGGTTGGTTTCACCTGATCGGCAACATGTGGTTTCTCTGGGTTTTCGGCGACAATGTGGAAGATGCCATGGGGCCCGGTCGTTTTATTCTCTTTTACCTGCTCTGTGGACTGGTCGCAGCAGGTGCGCAAATCATGACCCATACCGGAAGCGCTTTGCCCATGGTGGGCGCCTCGGGAGCCATCGGCGGGATCATGGGCGCCTACGGCCGCCTCTATCCCCATGCCCGTGTGCAGACATTGATCTTCCTCGGCTTTTTTATAACCACGGTATCCCTGCCCGCCATCACCATGCTTGGCTACTGGTTCATCATTCAGTTGCTGGCCGGAATACCAAGTCTTACAGCGACCGGCGGCGGCGTGGCTTTCTGGGCCCACATCGGCGGCTTTCTCTGCGGGTTCCTGCTTGTACCTGTTTTCAGACAGACCGCACGGCCATAAAACAAAAAAGCCGCCTTGAAAGAATGATCATTTCAAGACGGCTTTTTATTTTTTTTCTGCCGACGTATACCCGGTGCAGGCATAATCGCTTTCAAATATTGTTTAAGATTTT
>JALSNT010000356.1 GCA_026986885.1 Desulfobulbaceae bacterium | reverse complement strand
CTGGTAACCCTGATCGGACAGGCGGGAACGGGGAAGACGCTGCTGGCCCTTGCCGCCGGCCTTGAGGCGATCCTGCACGATGAGGCCTATGAGCGGATGCTTGTCTCCCGGCCGGTGATTCCACTGGGCCGGGATATCGGCTATCTACCCGGATCTAAAGATGATAAGATGAAGCTCTGGATGCAGCCTATTTTTGATAATCTCTCGTATCTGTTCGGCCTCAGCCATAACGGAGACAATGACGAGACAACGCCCCAGGTTGTCAATCGTTTAATCAAGGATGAGAAAATTGAACTGGAGGCGTTGACCTATATTCGCGGTCGGTCTATCTCCAGACAGTATGTTATTGTCGATGAGGCGCAGAACCTGACACCGCATGAGGTCAAGACGATTATCAGCCGGGCCGGCGAGGGAACCAAGATCGTCATGACCGGAGATCCTGAGCAGATAGATAATCCATATCTTGATGCAAGCAGTAATGGATTAAGTTATACTGTTGAACGGTTGAAAGGTCGGGAACTCTGCGGCCACATCACCTTGAGTAAATCGGAACGCAGTCACCTGTCGGAGTTGGCGGCTGCTTACCTGTAGACCGGGACTCACCTTGGCGAAAAAATAATTGTACAACGAAAACCGTAGGATATCACATGCGACAATATGTAATAGATGAGCTTTCATTCCTGGAGCGTGACAACCTGGACTCTTATCTGAAACGCACCCTGAAACCGGCAGGTCTGGAAGGGGCTTTTTTCCTTGAACTGCCGGAGGACCTCTGGTCGGAAAATCAGCAGGGACATGAGAAGTGCGGCCCGTTTTATTTTTCGGTGATCCTGGAAAAGGAGTTGATCCGTTTTGAATTTCTGGTGCGCAGTTCCAACAACCTGCACTGTTCCTGCATCACCTGGCCCACTCCGGCCCAGCGTCAGTTTGTCATTGATTTTGCTGATAGAATGCTGGAAGAAGAGCTGATACAGGCATAGATGATGGCTGAAATTCCCCTTGCTGAACGTATCATCTTTGCCCTGGATTTTGCTGATCCCAAAACGGCTCTTGCCTATGTAGAGCGGCTTGACGATCAGATTAAATTTTTCAAAGTCGGCCTGCAGCTCTTTCTGGCCGGTGGCTGGCTGGTGGTGGATACCATTGTCCGCCGCGGCAGCAGGGTGATGCTTGATCTGAAATTTCATGATATCCCGGCCACCGTGCAACTGGCCGTGGCCCGACTGGCCGATCACGGCATTACCTTTGCCACGGTGCATGGTTACGGCCCGGTGGTGGAAGCGGCCCTGGCCGCCGATTCAGGTGTCGGCATACTGGCGGTCACTGTGCTCACCTCCATGGGCAGTGAGGAAATTGCCGAACTGCATTATCCCGGCACCGTCGAGGACCTGGTGGTGGAACGGGCCCAAAAAGCGCTGGCTCTGGGCTGTCACGGGCTGGTCTGCTCTGCCCGGGAGGCAGCGCGCCTGCGGAGGGAATGCGGCCATGATTTTGCCATGGTCACCCCCGGTATCAGGCCCGCTGGCGCATCAGCCAATGATCAGCAGCGCATTGCCACCCCCGGCCGGGCCATTGCCGACGGTGCCGATTACCTGGTCATTGGCCGTCCCATTCGTGATGCCGATGATCCTGCTGCCGCCATCTCCGCAATTCAGCAGGAAATTGCAGGCGCCCTTTCTTCCTGATTACCATCAAAGCTCTGTTTTTTGTCTTTCCCGAAGTTTTTGTCCTTCCCAAAGTCTATCGCTCGGAAATCCAGCCTTTATCATACTGTCCTGAACATGGATGGTAAACAGATGTTATTTTTTATCTGTTGTTGATACATGGTGGATTTGCGCTTCTCCCGGAAAAATTTTCAGCCATGCCGGTTTTTAATTATTTTCAGGAATAATTTATCCGCTGGATCGTTTTCCCTGTAACAAGTATTTTTCGGGGAGAAAATGATGGCTAACGTACCCATGGTGCTGGTCCGGGAAATGGCGGATGGATTTACACCCACCTCAGCAGATATCAACAGGGGACTGGATGAATATGACAGGTGTCGTTATCTAAAATTGAGATCATCTTTGCTTCGCAATCGCCTTATCTATGGCCGGATGTTGCTGCGTACCTCTCTTTCCCGAATGACCGGAGGTGCAATCGCCCCTGAACAATGGCGTTTTACCCGAACTCCCCTTGGCAAGCTCGAGCTTGATGCGACCGGGATACCCTTTAATTTTTCATTCAGTCTTTCCTACAGCGGCCCTGTGATCGCTGTTGCCATCTCGAATGACGGCTCCATCGGGGTGGATATCGAGCTGCTTGCCGACCGGGAACTGCCGGATATATCAGTGGCTCTTACCAATGAAGAGCAGTCGTTTTTAGCCGATCTGCCGCAGGAAAAGAAGTATCCTGCTCTCATAAAGATCTGGACCCTGAAAGAGTCCATCGCCAAACTGACAGGACAGGGATTCGTTCTTGATTTCAGTTCATTTACTCTTCTGCCGACCACTCCACCCTCGTTATGTTCATCCTCCGTATCCCAGCTCTGTTCTGAAAAAATCTGTTTGGATAGTCTGGATGTTTCTGTGGGTCGGCATCGTTGTATCCTCTCCCTGGCCATGCATCAGGGAAAAAATCAGCAAACGTCAGAAAAAGAAAAATAATCGGGAATATTTTCTGTACTCAATCGTACTCCATATAAAGAAGTCATATCAAAGA
>JALSNT010000355.1 GCA_026986885.1 Desulfobulbaceae bacterium | reverse complement strand
AGAATAACCATGGTGGCAATGACCATAATCTGTATTCCTATCCGTACCGAGCTGGGGATGTGATGACGCACCAGACTGATGACAAAGCTGGAACAGGCAACCACCACGGTGACGCAGACGGACATGACAAAGGCGGTATCCATCTTGCCGGTAACCGCCAGCGCTGAACATATTCCCAGCACCAGCAGGGCAATAGGATTTCTGTGGAAAATGGGACGGAGCAGAAGCTCCCGGGTCGTTGTTTCAGCCATTTTTTCCCTCCTCGTTTCGCAGCCGCTCAAGAAAGGGCTTAAATCCCTGCTGATCGAACCAGAAATGAAACAGCCGCTGGACACCGTTGCCGGTCAGCGTTGCCCCGGAGAGACCGTCCACCTCATAGGATGCGGCTTCTCCTTTGGCCTTGGCAGCCCCTTTTGCAACTTTGATGGCGACCCGGCCCTGGTCGTCATAGAGTTTTTTTCCCTGCCAGCCGGCCTCCCAGACAGGATTTTCAATTTCGCCGCCCAGACCGGGAGTTTCTCCATGTTCATAAAAGGCTATGCCGTCGATGGTACGCAGGTCACTGTCGATGGCAACATAACCGTACATGGTAGACCACAACCCCTTACCGCGGACCGGCAGGACTATTTCTTTAAGCCTGCCCCTGTCCCTGATTAGATAAACATACGAATATTTTTCCAGTCGCCGCAGTCCGGCGATATCCTTATCTTTTGCCAGCGGTCGGCTGAGTTGCGGGTCGTTCGTAGAGGCCAACTGGTTAAAGTTCTTTGGATTTACGCTATCAGGCGACACAAAGGCACCGGTGGCAAGCTCGATGATTCTTGGCTCAACCTGTGAAAATAATTTGTCGATATCTTTGTTTTTCGTCTCTCCATGCAACAGACCTGCCGCCAGCAGGATGTTTTTCTTTCGTTCCAATGCCCGGTTTTTTTCCTGCAGGGGCCGCAGACCCACCGAGGCCAGGGAGACAAGAAATGAACAGACAAAGGCCAGCACCAGGACCGAATAAAACGGTTTAAAAAAGGACTCTTTCTTGTTAGCCATGCCGGATTATCCTTCGTTTGATATTAGCCTGTTCAACAAAGTAATCAAGCAGGGGGGCAAAGACATTGCCTAACAAAATGGCCAGCATGACGCCTTCTGGAAAGCCTGGATTGGCGACCCGAATGAGAATAGCCAGCGCCCCGATCAGAACCCCGTAAATCCACCTGCCGGTAAAGGTGTGGGGTGCGGTAACCGGATCGGTTGCCATGAATACCAGGCCAAAGGCAAAACCGCCTAACACCAGGTGCCAGTGGGGCGGCACGGAAAACATGGGATTGACATCGCTGCCGATCATATAAAAGAGGAGTGAGCAGCCGATGCCGCCTAACAGCATCCCCAGCATCACCCGCCAGGAGGCGATTCCGACCACCAGCAGGGCGACGGCGCCGATCAGACAGGCCAGGGTGGATGTTTCTCCCATGGACCCGGGGATGGTGCCGACAAAGGCCTGCCACCAGGAGATGTGCAGGGCTGACAGGGCATGGCCCGGGGTGCCGGCGGCCAGGGTAGAGAGGGCGGTGGCGCTGGAAAGACCGTCGACGGCCGTCCAGATTTGATCACCGCTCATCTGGCCGGGATAGGCAAAAAAGATAAAGGCCCGGGCGGCAAGGGCAGGGTTCATGAAGTTCATGCCGACACCGCCGAACACTTCTTTGGCAAAGATGACTCCGAAACTGATGCCTAAAGCTACCTGCCACAGGGGAATGGTAGGCGGTAGAATCAGGGCGAACAACAGGCTGGTTACCAGAAATGCCTCGGACATTTCGTGGCCGCGGACAATATTAAAGATACATTCCCAGAGGCCGCCGGCCAGCACACTGACCAGGTAAATGGGCACAAAGTAGAGGGCGCCGTGGTAGAGATTGGAAACAAGACTGTTCGGGTCGCAGCCGACGGCGGCCAGCAGATGCCCGCGCCAGCCGCCGGGGCAGGACATTCCCATGGCCGCAAGGGCGGAATTAGCCTGGTAGCCGGTATTCCAGACGGCCATGATAACACAGGGCAGAAGGGCCACGATAACGGAGATCATTATCCGTTTCAGGTCCATGGCATCGCGGACATGCGGCGCCGCGGCCGTCTGTTCGCTGCTGCCTAATAAAAAGGAGTCAGCGGCTTCAAAGAGCGGAAACCAGCGTTGCAGACGACCGCCGGGTTTGAAAAGGGGGGCAGCCCGGTCAAAGAGTTTTTCAAGCAGTTTCATGGAATATGTTATCAGAGGACAGATGACAGAGGGCAGAAGTCAGATTCAGTTTGCGCCTGCGGCGGTTACAACTACAATTTTTAGTTTTGATTTCAGCTTTCATGGTTTGCTGTGTGGCCAAAGCATGACGGTTTGGGTTCATAATTCCTTGTCTATCCTGGTCAGCATGGCCCGCAGCATGGGGCCGAAATCGTTTTTACCTGGGCAGACAAAAGAGCAGAGCGCCAGGTCTTCTTCCACCAGCTCCAGCACCCCAAGAGCAACCGCCTTTTCCAGATCGTCGGTGGCCAGACTTTTCAGGAGTGAGGTGATGACAAAATCCATGGGCATGACCTCTTCATAGACACCCAGCGGAAAGATCACCCGTCGTCCACCCCAGGCCGCCGTGGTCATGGCAAAAGATTTTTTGTTCATAAAGGCGGAAAAAAAGAGCCTCTTGGTGGAATAACGATCCCGCCC
>JALSNT010000354.1 GCA_026986885.1 Desulfobulbaceae bacterium | reverse complement strand
CCCGAGTCGGGTGGATTCTGGTTATGGGGTGTTGCGTTGTCTGGTAACCGTGGACCCCGGACAGGTTGCTTTAGTACTGAACAAGACACGGTCCATTGTTGCCGCTCTTGCCGGGCAGGGGGTGACTGCCGAAGAATTACAACGAATTGTCGCCCCCATTTTGACCTCGGTAAAAGATCTGCAACGGACAAACCGGTACTGGCTGGAGTCGGTAATGGGTCTTTCTTCCCGACATCCGCTGCAGCTTACCTGGCCGCTGACAATCCGCAGGGATTTTGCCTCGATTACGCCGGCTCAGATTAACAGCCTGGCTGCCGAGTATCTGCGGGCGGATAAATCGGCAATGCTGCTGGTACGCTCAAAAGAGGGAAAATAGGAGGGCATGCCTTAACCGACCAGCCATACCGCCTGGTCCTGAGCCTTTTGTATGGTGCGGTCCGAGACACCGCCGAAAAAACCTTTGTTTATCTCCGGCCCGCGTCTGCCTATAACAATGGTGCCGCAATGGTGTTTTTTTGCCTGCCGGATAAGGTCACGGCCGGCATCAAGATCCGATTCAATGGCAAGTTGCCTGATACGCTCTTTTGCCACTCCGCCTTCCAGCAATATCTGCGTGTGGGCGCCAAAAAGATTATTGTCCATATCCAGATATTTTTCACACCAGGCTTTTCCCCATTGTCCATGAAAGTCTTGTGCGGATGCCTGGGGATCGCCGCCGAAAAATTGAGAGGAATGATACAGGTAGATTTCCGAGTCTCTGTCGGCGGACATGATGAAGGCCAGGTGGTCTGCCGCTAACAATGATACCGGCAGGGCATAAACGGCCAGGAGAAAACGGGTCGAGGTGACTTCGCCGTCGATGATCCAGAGAGGAATTTCCCGGCAGATGTCCAGGAGCCGGGAGGAAACACTGCCGAAAAACATTTCGCCGACTTTGCCCATGCCCCGGCGTCCGATCAGCAGCGCGTCATAGCTGCCATGGACGGCCGTATGGTGAATGGCCATGGCAATATTTGTTCGGCTGCTTTGAGCTTCCACCGTGACCTGTTCTTCCGTCAGTCCGTTGCGTAGTAATCTTTCCCGGGCATCGTTAAGATATTTTCGGGCAGCTCGTGTTCTTGTCTCCATTGCCGGAGACTGTTGCCGCATGGGGTCGACATCATACATCCAGTTCTGATCACTGCCGGTGGTCGCAATAACGGCAAGAAGATGGAAGGCGATTTCTCTGTTTTTACTGAACAGGCGAATTAGATAGTCAAGGCTGTTGGAGCTGTATACCGAACCGTCGATTGCCACCAGTATTTTTCTTTCCATAAATTTCCTCCTGTGCAGGAAAAGACGTGCGTAATTCTCTCTTTCTTACGTTATAAGGATGAAAGGGATAAACGACAATGAAAAGAGAATTTTTTTTCGTATCGTCAGGTAAAAAGCAGGTAAAGAATGGTAACGGCAATGATACTTATCAGCCTGAGGGCCTGGCTGTACATGATCAGCTGCATGGCCAGGCCCGGCTTGAAAATACCGGCGTAGTAGGGGAATTGGTGCCGGATTGCGCGAACGGGTGAAGAGAGGATATTTCCGACCAGCAGGGCAAGAATGATCTGGTGATTGTTCATGGTGCCGTTGGCAAGCATTGCCCCGGCCGCTGCCAGCCCGGCGGTGAATTCCGCAGCCACATGCAGGGTGATTATGGACATGGCCTGGGGCGAGAGCCAGGAAAGGAAACCGAGGTGAGCGGCCATGAACCGTTGCAGATGGCTGAAAAGACCGATTTGGGTAAAGATATAAAACAGGATATATATCGGTATGGTAAAACGAATAATCTTACGGATTCGCCGTTTAAAACGTTTCCATGTCCGTTGCCAGGCTGTTTGCAGATTGTTCTCTTTTGTGGAATCTATTTGTTTCTTATCACTGTCCCCTGTTTCGGGGAGGATAAAATGGCTTATCAGACTGATGCCCAGGGTTCGAATCAGGGCACCGGCAAAGGTCAGGCCGATATAGGTGAAGGCCGCTCCTTTTATCAGGGGAGCCGTTATACAGAAGGTAGTCGGCAGGTGCAGAAAATAGGTGGGAAGACTGTTGAAGAGATTGGCCAGGATCAATTCTTTTTTTGGGATTTTATTTTCGGCAAACCCCTCGGAAAGCATGGTGTTTGCGGTAATCCCAGAAAAAAAGGCCATGGAAAACGAAGCCCCGGTCAACGGCGAGAGATGGGCGAATTTTGTCAGCGGTCGAGCTATAAAGGCGATCTTTTTTGTCCAGTTCAGCGCTTCAATAAAACTGGCAAAGAGCAACCCTATGGAGATGTAGAAGAGCATCCTGGTGAGCGGCCAGCCAAGATGATGCCAGAGAAGGGGTAGTGAAAAAAATGTTTCCATGGAAAAAGGGGCGACGATAAACGGGTCGGAGGCCTGACTCAATTGCCCTGTTAACAGGCGGGAACATGAATTGTATTAGAAAAGACAGTCAAAAAACGATTGCCGATGGCGCAAGCAAAGAGTAGGCATACAGGTTTTGCGGATCAGGCTGCAGGAGCAGAAAGCTGAACCGGGTGGAAAGTTGCCCAATTATGGGTATCCATGGGGAAGATCCGCTTGTTCGCAACATGGCGGCAATTGACGTCTGCCCGAATTCCTTGAGATTTTGCAGAAAGGACGAGGGCCTGGAGATATATATACCATCGGCCGATTGCATACCGGCCAG
>JALSNT010000353.1 GCA_026986885.1 Desulfobulbaceae bacterium | reverse complement strand
CAATCGGGCAAAGGACGGCGCCCGCCTTGCCCTGCTGAAAGAAAAAGGCATGATCGTAGAAGAGCATCCTGACCTGGCCTCGTTCCGGGCCAAGGTTGCCGGGCTCAAGGATATGGATTTGTTTGCCCGGCCCAAGGTGCATGATCTGCTGCTGAAGATCATGGCTGCGACAAAGTAGCCCTGAATTTAGTGCCTTACTCCTCATTTCCTGTCATAAAAAACAAGAAAATGAACATTGTAGGTCTGCTTGAGTGGAACGAAAGCGGACAAATAGCAGCCACTGCTTTTGTCTGGTTTCGCGGAGCTCAACCAGACCTACAACTTTATACAATTTTTCGGGTTGCGGGTGAAACCAGTTTTGGACAGATAGATGGGGATAATATCGAACGTAACTACTCACAGCCACGCCATCTTCGAAGTCTCCGCTTATCTGCGCAAATATGAAGCGACTGTAAGCAGTTACAGGTATGAGGTAATGAAAACTCATAGTTATTTACCCTGTGAGGAGTTACCATCGAACACGATGCCTTGCTTCATACGTGACCTGTAGCGGCTGCTTAAATAACCTGAAAAAACGATGCTGCCTTCTCCCCGACTGTTGCTCAGTCTCCGAAATTCTCAACCAGGACCGTGCTGACAATTCTGCAAAAGATTTGCGCCGCCCTCAACCAGGTGGTCGAATACCTGCTCTTCACCCTTGGCCTTTCCATGGCGCTCATTGTTGCGTTGCAGGTGTTCTGTCGCTATGTGTTGAACGCCTCCCTGTTCTGGTCTGAAGAACTGGCCCGTTACATGCTCGTCTGGCTCAGCTTTTTCGGCGCCACCGTGGCCTACTATCGAAATCTTCATCCCGGCGTTGACGCCCTTACCGCCGTATTGTCGCCCGAAAAAAAGCGACTGTCCAGGCTCATGGTCCATCTGGTCTGTATACTGCTCTCCCTGGTAATGATCGTCTCGGGAACGCAATTTGCCTGGTTTATCCGGCGCCAGATCTCTCCGGCCCTAGCCATTCCCAAGTGGATGATCCTGAGTGTGATTCCAATCACCGGCGTTATTTTTTTCCTGTACGGGCTGGCCTTTTTTCTCAAACTTGTACGGGATTGAGGTAATGGGGCCTGAAATTCTCCTGCTCTCGCTGCTCATTCTGTTTGCCATCGGCACGCCGATCGCCGTGGCCATCGGCGCAAGTTCGGCGCTGGCCATCCTGATCCAGGGAAATTTCCCTCTGATGATGGTTGCCCAGCGGCTCTTTTCCGGTACGGATTCCTTCCCGCTGATGGCCGTACCCCTGTTCATGTTTGCCGGTACCATTATGGAGGCGGCCGGCATCAGTCGCCGGATTATTGATTTTGCCAATGCCCTGGTGGGCTGGCTGCCGGGCGGACTGGCAGCGGTTACCATTGTTTCGGCCATGTTTTTTGCAGGGATATCCGGCTCGGCGGCTGCCGATGCCGCCGCCGTCGGCGCAATCCTGATTCCGGCCATGAAAAAATCCGGCTATGATTCCGACTTTGCCGCCGCGGTCCAGGCAGCAGGCGGATCCATCGGCGTAATAATTCCGCCCTCCATTCCCATGATTATTTTCGGATTCTTGAGCGGCGCCTCCATTGGTCGACTTTTTGCCGCCGGCATCATCCCCGGCCTCCTCATCGGCTTTTCCCTGATTCTGGTTTCAACCCTGATTTCCATAAAGTACGAATATTCGGCAACAGTACCGTTTTCTTTTGCCGAAGTATGGAAAACCCTGAAACGGGCATTACTGGCCCTGGGCGCGCCGATCATTATCCTTGGCGGCATCCTGACCGGTGTCTTCACCGCCACCGAATCGGCGGCCGTGGCAGTCGTTTACGGCCTGCTGGTGGGGATGCTCATTTACAGAAAAATACACGTCCGGGACCTCTTTGCCCTGTTTCGTGACGGGGCCGTCACCTCGGCCATTGTCATGTTCATCATTGCCATGGCCTCCATCTTCAGCTGGATTGCCGCCATTGAAAACCTGCCCGCGCGGCTGGCCGGTTCCCTGCTGACCCTGTCCGACAACCCGGTCATCCTGCTGCTGCTCATCAACCTTATCCTGCTCATTGCCGGCACCTTTATTGAAACCACGGCCGCCCTCATCCTGCTGGTGCCGATGATAACCGCCATGGTGCCCGCCCTGCACATCGATATGATTCAATTAGGCGTTATCGTGGTCACCAACCTGGCCATTGGTATGCTCACCCCGCCCATGGGTATCTGCCTGATCGTCTCCGGCTCCATTTCCGGAGACAGCCTGGGCGCCGTCAGCAGACGGATACTCCCCTTTCTCGCCATCCTGATCATCGACCTTCTGATCATCAGCTTTTATTCGCCGCTCACCCTGTGGCCGGCCGGCCTTATTCACCCATAAACAAATCTTGTAAATATATGATTACCATCGAGCCTCAGCAACATCGAAAGAAGCACGGATGGACACGGATTCACACAGATTTTGCTGGAAAGTGCAGCTCTGTCTGAACGGATCGAATGCGGGACAGTTGCTGATTCAGGCAGTAACCAGTGCAGGTCTGGTTGAGTCCCGCGAAACCGGACATTGATGACGGAACTTTCCTGTCCGCTTCCGCTGCGCGCAAGCAGACCTGCTATTCTTATAACTAAAGGGCGACCCCCTGTAAAACAGACATGCATTCAATATGTTATTTTGCTAATTCCCTGGATACTCCCCTGG
>JALSNT010000352.1 GCA_026986885.1 Desulfobulbaceae bacterium | reverse complement strand
ATTATTGTCAAGTTTATTGAGGTCGGCAGGTTAACCCCTGCCAATTTTGATGATACATTCAAACGTGTATATCAAAGCATCCGAGAAACCGTCCGATCCGGAGAGGACTCGTGAATCAACCTGTCCTTGATCCGGCGCTTAATCATATTCCTTCCTCCTGCCGTCATATCCATATTATGGGTATCTGCGGAACCGGCATGGCCGCCCTGGCCGGGATGCTCCAGCAGAAGGGTTATCTGATTACCGGTTCCGATGAAAATGTCTACCCGCCGATGTCCGATTTCCTGGCTGATCTTGGTATTGAGGTCATGGCCGGCTACACCGGAGATAATCTGCAAGCCAATCCTGATCTGGTGGTGGTCGGTAATGTTATTCGGGCAGTCAATCCCGAGGCCATGGCTCTGGCTCAAAAGCGCCTGCCCTATGTTTCCATGCCCCAGGCCCTCGGTCATTTTTTCCTTGCCGGTCATCGTTCCCTGGTGGTTGCCGGTACCCACGGCAAAACCACCACTTCCTCGCTGCTGGCCACTGCCCTGTACCGGACCGGTGCGTCGCCCGGTTTTATGATCGGCGGCATTGTCGAGGCATTCGGTCGTAATTTTCGCCTTGGTGAGGATGAGTTTTTTGTGGTGGAAGGGGATGAGTACGATACGGCTTTTTTTAACAAGGTATCCAAATTTCTTCACTATCGGCCCAACTGTGCCATCCTGACTTCAATTGAGTTTGATCATGCCGATATCTTCCCTGATCTTGCCGCTGTCAAGGAATCATTCACCAAATTTGTCGCCCTTATTCCGAAAGACGGTGTCCTTGTCGCCTGTATGGATGATCATGTGGTTGCTGAGATTGCGGCAAAAGCGGAATGTCCGGTACTTAGCTACGGTTGCAGCAGTGGTTGTGACTATCAGTTGGGTGATCTTGAGGTCTGCGGACTGACAAGCAGGTTTTCCGTGTATAAAAACAGGAAAAAACTGGGTCGCTTTTCCCTGCCCCTTCCCGGTCTCCATAACGGTATGAACGCAACAGCGGTTATCGCCCTGATGGATTACCTGGGATTTTCCCCGGGGGCAATAGAAAAGGGACTGGCCGGTTTTGAAGGAGTCAAGCGGCGGCAGCAGATTCGTGGCGAAGCAGGCGGCATCACGGTGATTGACGATTTTGCCCACCACCCGACAGCGGTGCGGGAGACCCTGCGCGCCCTGCGCCTTGCCTGGCCGGACAGAAGACTGCTTGCCGTGTTTGAGCCCCGGACCAATTCCAGTAGAAGGGCGATTTTTCAAGACCGGTATGCCACCGCATTTGCTGCCGGCGATATGGTTATAGTACGGGAGCATATCCCGCTTGCCGACGTACCTGCCGATCAGCAGTTTTCTTCGGCCGGGCTGGTTGCCAACCTTCAGGATAAAAATATTGATGCCCATTATTTTCCGGATACGGACACCATTCTTGATTTTCTCGTCGACAAAGCCCTACCTGGTGATATTATAGCAATTCTCTCCAACGGCGGTTTTGATGACATCCATGAGCGGTTGTTGTCAATACTGTCGGACCGTGGTCATTGAGGCAACATTTTTCAGCAGGTCCGGCCTGTTCTCTTCAGCGTAAGGAGCTCATACATGAAAATAGCGGTAATGAAAGAAATTCATCCCGGTGAAACCAGGGTGCCCATTATTCCGCCGACAGCGGCCAAACTGGTAAAACTTGGCGCGGAACTTGAAATCGAGTCCGGCCTCGGCCTGTCCTGTCGGTATGGGGACGATGACTATACGGCGACAGGTGCCGGGATAGGAAGCTCGCGTACGGAGATGTTAGAGACGGCGGACATTGTTCTGCGGCTGCGCAAGCCACCCGTGGAAGAGATCAAAAGCATGCGGCGGGGATGTATCCATGTCAGCTATCTTGATCCCTTTAATGAGGTGGAACTGGTAGATGCCATGACGACCGCCGGCATCAGCGCTGTCAGTCTGGAGATGATCCCGCGGACGACCGTGGCCCAGAAAATGGATGTGCTCAGTTCCCAGGCAAACCTTGGCGGGTATGTATCCGTGATTATCGGCGCCGAGCAGCTCGATAAAATTTTGCCGATGATGACCACCCCGGCCGGTACCATTAAACCGGCCCGGGTCTTTATCATCGGGGTCGGGGTTGCCGGCCTGCAGGCCATTGCCACTGCCCGCAGACTTGGGGCCAGGGTCGACGCCTTTGACACCCGGCCGGTTGTTGAAGAACAGGTTAAATCACTGGGCGCAAAATTTGTCAAAGTTGATCTGGGCGAAACCGGCCAGACAAAAGACGGCTATGCCAAGGCCCTGACCCCGGAGCAGATGGCCAAGCAGAAAGAAGGCATGGCCAGGGCCTGTGCCGCCGCCGATATCGTTATCACCACGGCCCAGCTCTTCGGCAGGCCGGCGCCGCGCATTATTGATCGGCCGATGATCAGTGGCATGGCCCCGGGCAGTGTCATCATCGACATGGCCGTTGAAACCGGCGGTAATGTTGAGGGCTCGGAAGTGGACAAAATTGTGGAGATCGACGGGGTCAAGGTCGTTGGCCTGGGTAATCTTCCCGGTCGGGTGGCTTTGACGGCCAGCCAGATGTACTCGTCCAATCTCGGTAATTTTATTGATCATTTCTGGGATAAGGAAAAGAAAATATTTCAGCTTGATCTTGAGGATGAGATTATAAAGGGAGCGCTGATCACCCATAAC
>JALSNT010000351.1 GCA_026986885.1 Desulfobulbaceae bacterium | reverse complement strand
TCCGATCAGGCCACCTCACATAGCGGGCTATAGACTCGTCGGCCTGCTTGAACGAATATGGGGCACTGGTAAACGTTTACATTATGCAGGTAATGCGGGCGAAACAGCATCTGGGTGAACGGTTACCACCATTCCCGGTACGTCGGGCCTGAAGCAGGTCATTCAAACCGAAGCAGGCGCACACTGAATCTGTTCTCTGTTTTTAAACAAAAAATTTGCTTACCACCATCGTCAGGAAAACTGTATTTTGTCCGCTTTCGATACACTCAAACAGAACTGCAATTACCGGAAAAATCTGTGTAAATCTGTGTGAATCCGTGTCCATCCGTGGTTTTTTAACGGGGCGGAAAATATGGCAAATAGTGTTTTTTCTATATTGCTGAGGCGCGATGGTAATCAGAAACAAAAAGGCCCCTGCCGAAACGACAGGGGCCCGAGCTGCTTTTTGTTACTTTGAACTGACAATCACATTACCACCAGCAGACAGTCTTATCAGCAGCAAAAATTTTTTCAACCAGAACATCATAGTCCGGTTCTCCATCATAGAGCTTGAATTCATCGGCATCACGATCTCGATTGAGAATCTCAACCAGGGTCTTGACATCATCATTGGGCTCTGAACGGTATACCTGTAATATCTTCATAATCATTCCTCATTATATATCCGAAATTGTCTTGCAAGACATCGTCTCCTGCGCCACGTTCATTGATCATTGTGGCTGGGTCTTCGGCCGCCGGGCCGGTCAGTCGGCGCAGGCCGGCGGTGGCTCGTTGGTCTGCTTCAGTAAACCATAAGGAATAATAACGTCGGCTTCCCGCATTCTTTCACCTAACTCCTGCAGAGAGATATTCGTCATCGACACACCTTCGGGGAGGTCGGTTGGGGCATCGGCACCGCAACTGAACACCTCGCCTTCCATATCAGCAATCCAGGCGATATTTTCCGCCATGTATTCAGTCATTTTGGGAAACTCACCATTGAAGATCACCGGATACCCGTAATGATTCTCCACGGCCAGGCCAAGGGCGGAACGAATACCGTCATTATAAAAACGATTGGCTATCAGGATGTATACTTTTAATGATTCCATTTCTGTAACTCCTTATAAGACGATGTATTTTCCGCATTCATCCAGCAATGCGCCATGAAAAGCCTGGGTCCGCATCTGGCTCTCACTCAAACCGGCCGGAATGTCTTTAGCCGAATCATAGCCCTCACAGGTATAGCTGTCGGCACAGATGGCAATATCGTCTTTACCGCACAACTCCGCCAATGCCTTAAAACGGGCATCTTTGGTCAAATGGACTGATTTGTACGTGAAGAATATCATGGGTCTTTTCCCGGCCTTGACAGTGGCTTCGGCAAGACCGATCACATGGGTCATATTCTGTGGTGAAGTTACAAAAATCGCGAGTTTATTCGGATCACCTGCCATTGGTTTTCTCCTTCTGAAAACGTGTTGTGTTCAGCCCGGGACGATCAACCTTTTTTGACAAAAAAGCTGATATATCCGGACTCTTCCTTTTCTCCCAGATACTCATGGCCGGCGCGGTCACACCAACCGGGGATATCGTTTCTTGATCCCGGATCGGTGCCGTCGATCTGCAGAATCTCGCCTGAATTGATCTTGCCGATCTCCTTTTTGGTGCGCAGCAAAGGCATCGGGCAACTCAGGCCCTTGGCATCAAGCACGGCGGCAACTTCCAGTCCCTCTGGCGCTACTTTATGATCACTCATTTAATCCTCCTGTTCGAAAAATATGATAAGAAAAAAGAAATACTGTAAGACCCGGTTCTCATATACAACAGCCCCGCCAACCCCTGTTGTCAAACTCCCACAGAGTAGATGAAGGCAACAGATTTTTTTATAGCGAATAGGTCGTATCCTGTCAAGCAATAAATGAATGAGGCCTCAAGAAGCGATGCATCGCAACTTATTAAAAAATCACAAAAAACAATATGTGTCGATATGATCGTCCCATCAATAATCCAGGCAAATGTTCTTGACAAGAAATGAGGGTAACGGTAAAGGTTGGAGAATCGGCATAAAAAAAAACCGCCCTACTTCATCGTAATTGAACAAAAAGATCATTAAAATTCCACATAAAACACTTTTTAACAAAATATATTATTTTCAACTAATTACTTAACACTTTTTGGAGGAGAAAGTATGAGTGATACGAGCTTTGGCGGCAAAATAAAGGGGCTCTACAAACTACTCTGTGCAACAGAGTGGAATGCCAACATTACCGGGGTGATCGTGGCGCTGCTCAGCATATTGATCATGGCCTGGTGGCGGCCATGGGGGGCTGTCGGCGCCATCAGAAACTGGGGAGACTGGATTCTGTATGGAATCGGTATCTATTCCAGTGCCCCGAAATCAGCCCTGATCAGTTCCGGATCGGTCATCGGCATAGGTTTTGTCGGCGGTGCTTTTCTGTCTGCCTGTCTTGGCGGCCAGTTTGCCTTTCGTTTTCCACCATATCGTGAGGTCGTCAAGGCAATTATCGCCGGTATTTTCATGGGCATCGGCTCAGCACTTGCAGGGGGGTGCAATGTCGGCGGCATGTACAACGCCATCGGCAACCTGGCCGCCAATGGTTTTGCCATGTGGCTGGGCCTCGTTCTCGGCGTCGTTTTCGGCCTCTGGTTACTGTACAAGGAAATGGAGTACATCACCTGGGGTTCGTCCGGTTCATGGACCGTGGAACTGCCCCGTGCCGTCCAGGGAATTCTCGGCCTTGCGGCCATCGCCGCCCTGGTCTATGGGGCGAAATACTATGCCGGTTATGACGGCGACGACAATACCGATTACATCGCCTCCCTGTCCGGTATCCTGCTCATTGCCGCCGGTCTTGGCTATGCCATGCAGCGTGGACGCTGGTGTATGGTGCAGGGATTTCGTGAGCCCCACATGACCGGAGACTGCACCCTGGCAAAATCCGTGGCCCTGTCGATCTTTATCATCGCCATCGGAGCGGCTGTGCTTAAATATACCGTTCCCATAGCCCACGGCGGCGATCCCGTGCTGGCACCGATCAATTATGTGCGCGGTACATTTGGCTGGGGCGGCGTCGTCGGTGGTTTTATCTTCGGTCTCGGTGCCATGCTGGCCGGTGGTTGCGGGTCGGGTACCCTGTGGCGGGTCGGGGAGGGCCAACTCAAGCTCTGGATCGTGGTGCCCTTTTTCGGCATCGCCAATTCCCTGCTGGTACACTGGTTCAACGGCATGGAATTTGAAGTCAAGGGAGCGGCTCTCAGCAACCTGCTTACCCAGGCCAGGTATGGCCTGATCGATTATGATGTCGATGAGATTCGGGAGGCAATCTCTTCCGGCGGTTCCATTGATGTAACCGGACTCGAACAGGCCGGTCATCTCGGTAAATACATCTATCTGCCCGATGCCATAGGGTACGGTTATACCCTGCTGTTGATCGGTTTCGCCATGGCGCTCTGGTATGTAATCGTCACCTGGAACGAGGATGCCAATAAACTGATTGTCCCCATGTGATATTTGCCCCTATGTTCAGGCAGGAAAACAAAAAGCGGTCTCCACCTCCCGGCGGGCACCGCTTTTTTCTTTTTTCCGGCATGAAACGCTCAATTCAGGTATGATAATCCTCTATCACCTAAATTGAGCATTTAACAATGAACAACAGACCGGACCGGATACTACGCCGACAAATACTTGCCCGCAGAGATACACTTGACCCTGTACAGTTACGGGAAAAGTCAGAGCGGATCGGTGCAACCCTGCTGCAACTTCCCCTTGTCGGCAACTGCTCCACGTTGCTCGTTTATGTCAGCTTCCGCAGTGAGGTCCGGACAATGCAGATAATTACCTCCCTGCTTAACCGGGGCAAGACCGTTGCCGTACCCCTGACCCTGGTACGGGATAAAAAACTGCAGGCCGTTATCATTCAGGAACCGGAAACCGACCTTGTCCCCGGTTACTGCGGAATCCCCGAACCCAAAAGCAGCCTGCTTTCCGAAAATATTCTTGAGCCGGACGCCATTGACCTGGTCATTGTGCCGGGCTCGGTTTTCGACAGACAAGGGGGGCGTCTCGGTTACGGCGGCGGTTACTATGACCGCTTTCTCTCCATGCAGGCGCCGCAGGCAAAGCGTATCGCCCTTGCCTATGAACTTCAGCTGGTCGACAGCGTTCCCCTTGAACCCCATGATCAATACATGGATATCCTTATCACCGAAGCCAACATGTACTCCTGCCGGAGGATGGAATAATGAAAAAAAAGCGAAAAACTGCAATCTACCGTGATGATCTTTTTTTATCCCATAATCCGGGACCGGATCATCCGGAATCCCCGCAGCGACTCCAGGTCATTTATGACGAACTTGATAAGGAGGCAACAGGATCGCGCTTTGTTTATCCGCAGTTTGAACCGGCGTCCACTGAAATTATAGCACTCAACCACACGCCGGAGCTGATCAAACGGGTTGCCGCCACCGCCGGCAAAGATCATGCCTACCTGGATGCCGATACGCAAACCTCCGCCGATTCCTACGCTGCCGCCTGTCTGGCCGTCGGTGCCCTGATTGACGGTATAGGGCGCCTGGAAACCGGAGAAATCGACAATGGATTCTGCCTGGTCCGGCCACCGGGCCACCATGCCGAACACGATCAGTCCATGGGCTTCTGCCTGTTCAACAACATAGCTGTTGCCGCCCGGTGGGCCGCAAAAGAACTGGGAAAAAAGAGAATTTTGATTATCGACTGGGACCTGCATCACGGCAACGGCACCCAGCACAGCTTTTATGACTCCAACCGGGTTCTTTACTGCTCAACCCACCAGTATCCCTATTATCCAGGTTCCGGGGCCGTTGTCCAGACCGGCAATGCCATGGGTGAGGGATTCACCGTCAACGTTCCCCTGCCGGGCGGTCAGGGCGATACCGAATTCGCCCGTATTTTTAATGAACTGTTTGTCCCGATTGCCCGGCAATATCATCCAGAGCTGATCCTTGTTTCCTGCGGCTTTGATATCTATGATGGTGATCCGCTGGGCGCCATGAAGGTCACAGCAACCGGCTTTGCTTATATGACCAGGGTGATGCGCGGGCTGGCTGATGAACTCTGCAATGGTAAACTGCTCATCACCCTGGAAGGCGGTTACAACCTTACCGGCATGCGGGATGGCGCTCTGGCCGTTCTCGCCGAGCTTTGCGGAGAGAGTATATCAAAACAACAATTAGACGAGGCAACGGCCGCAGCCTTACAAACCACCACGGTGGAATGTACGCCACTTACCCAGAGCATCTCCATGCAGAAAAATTACTGGGATCTATAAAAAAGTCTTTGTAATATAATGATTTTATGAGAAAATAGAAAAAAATGGGTTAACCTTGAATACTGTTCCGGCAGAGATTGACACATATCAGGCATATACAAAAGATGACAACAAAAATTCTATTAGCCGATGACGACGATCTGGTACGAACCGCCGTCCAGAGAATTCTTGCCATGGACGATCACCATGTTACCGCCGTCGGTTCCGGACAGGAGCTTCTTGCCTGTGTCAGCGATGATTTTGATGTTATTATTCTCGATATCAATATGCCGGGAATGGATGGCTTTGAAACCCTGGAGCACCTGAATACGAAAGGTTTAAATATCCCGGTGTTGTTTCTCACGGGGGCAGGTTCCATGGCCTATGCGGTCAAGGCTATAAATTTAGGCGCCTACGACTTTCTCACCAAGCCCATTGAAGATATTGAAATATTCCACGCTAAAATTCGGCGGGCCATTGAAAAACGAACCTTTCTTCGCAACGAAAAACTCTATAAAATCAAGCTTGAACAGGAGGTCAAAGCCAAGACCCGGGAACTTGCAGAAAAAAATATTCTCCTTGAGCAATACAGTAATCATCTTGAGAAGGCGACTGTACAAATCATGTCTTCTCTGCAAACAGCCATGGAGGAAAAGGATGAATACACCGCTGGTCATACCCGCCGGGTCACCGAGTACGCCATGCTTCTCGGCAAAGCTGTTCAGCTGAACGAAGAGGATCGTATCGTTCTCAAACGGGCCGCCCAGTTCCATGATATCGGTAAACTGGTTATCGATCTTTCCTGTATCCAGAAACCGGGCAAACTCACTGCCCGGGAATGGGAACTGATCAAAAAACACCCGGAGATCGGGGCCAGTATCATTGAACCGCTGCAGTTCATGGAGCGGGAACGGGACATTATCCGCCATCACCATGAAAAGCTGGACGGCAGCGGCTATCCCGATGGTATAGGGGGAAGTAAACTGGACCGGCTTACCCGTATACTCACCATCGCCGACAGCTTTGATGCCATGACCTCACGCCGAAATTACCGAAAAAATATGTCAACGGTTGAGGCTATGGCCGAATTGCACCGTTGCGGCGGCAGCCAGTTTGATCCGGATCTTGTCGAAGATTTCTCCGGCATTATTCTCTCCGCCGGTTCTCTGTATCAACAGTAAGTCCTCTTTTTCTGTTTTTTTCTTTTTTCTATTGTATTCCCGAACAGCTCATTTTACACTCATTCTTGAAATATAGAACGTTCTATATCTCATTTTTTACGACCCCATCCTATTAACTTATCCGAACCGCAATGAAAATAGACAAAAAAAATGTCATCCATGCCGCCCGACTTGCCCGGCTTGAACTCTCTGATGACGAAATGACGACCATGACCAGGCAGCTGGATACCATCCTCCAGTACGTTGCCAAACTGGATGAATGCGATACTGCAGGCATACCTGTTACCACTCACACGCAAAATGTCGTCAACACCTTTCGCGAAGATGAGGTGCGCCCCTCTCTGCCTAAAAACCTGGCGCTTGCCGCCTCTCCCCATCAAAACAGTGAAGCCTTTATTGTGCCAAAGGTTATTTAAGGGGAATACTCATGTATCAAATGACTCTATTTGAGGTCGGGGAGAAACTTGCCCGCCGTGAAATCACCTCCATGGAACTTGTTGAATCCGTGCTGGCACGTATTGATACCGTCGAGGATCGCATCAAAGCATATCTTGCCCTGGACAGGGACGGGGCCCTGGCCGCAGCCGAACAGGCGGACAAGAGCGGGCATGGTGGCCCGCTGCATGGCATTCCCCTTTCGGTGAAGGATGTTTTATGTACCAGGAACCTGCCGACCACCTGCGGTTCTAAAATGCTTGCGGGCTTTATCCCTCCTTACGACGCAACGGTCATTGAAAAAATTGGAGATGCCGGAGCTATTCTCCTTGGGAAGACTGCCATGGATGAGTTTGCCATGGGTTCCACCAGTGAAAACTGTGCCTTCCAGATTCCTGAAAATCCCTGGAAAGCCGGTTATGTTACCGGTGGGTCCAGCGGCGGGTCGGCGGCAGCGGTTGCGGCCGATGAATGTTTTGCCTCACTTGGTTCCGATACCGGCGGCTCCATCAGGCAACCGGCCTCGCTATGCGGTATCGTCGGCATGAAGCCTACCTACGGCAGAGTTTCCAGATACGGACTTGTGGCCTTTGCCTCATCCCTTGACCAGGTCGGGCCACTGACCAAAGATGTCCGCGACTGCGCCCTGATGATGAATGTTATTGCCGGCCACGACTCCAGGGATTCCACCTCCATTCGATGTGCGGTACCCGACTATACCGCCACGCTGACCGATGGTCTGCAGGGAATACGGATAGGTATTCCTGCCGAATATTTTGGTGATGGTCTTGATCCGGAAGTGGACCGGGCCGTACACAACGGAATGGTAATGCTGCAGGATGCCGGTGCAAAACTCATTGATATTTCCCTGCCGCATACCGAATACTGCGTCGCTGTTTACTATCTGATTGCTCCTGCCGAAGCAAGTTCAAACCTGTCGCGTTTTGACGGGGTGCGGTTCGGTCACCGGGATATGAGTGCTGATTCTCTGATCGACATGTATCGCTCCACCAGATCCCAGGGATTTGGGGATGAAGTCAAACGCCGAATTCTTATCGGCACCTATGCTCTGTCCGCAGGCTACTATGACGCGTATTATAAAAAAGCCTCGCAGGTGCGTACCCTGATTAAAGACGATTTTTCCAGGGCTTTTAAAAAATGTGATCTGATTGTCTCTCCCGTCACCCCAACACCGGCCTGGGAAATCGGCAAACATAATGATGATCCTCTTGCTCTCTACCTTTCTGATATCTTAACCATTTCTGCCAACCTGGCTGGTATACCCGCCCTTTCCGTCCCCTGCGGTATGTCGGAAGACGGGCTGCCCATTGGTATGCAGATGCAGGCATCCCATTTCAATGAAGAAATTCTTTTGAAGGCAGCGTGGAACCTGGAGCAAAGAAACAAATTAAATAACAGCAAACCGACATTCTCATGAAATTAACCATCCCTGAAAATATAGCTGAAATCGTCCCTTATCCACCGGGAAAACCACTGGAAGAATTAGAACGGGAATACGGGATCAGCGATTCAATCAAGCTTGCCTCCAATGAAAATCCATGGGGGCCTTCACCCAAAGCTGTGGCCGCTATTGCCCAGTCTCTATCTGGATTGCACCGCTACCCGGACGGATCCGGTTTTTACTTGACCGCAGCCATCGCCGACTGGCTTGGCGCCGGTATGGACGAAATCGTGCTTGGTAATGGGTCCAATGAGGTTATTGAATTTCTGGTCAAGGCATTTGTCCGCACCGGGGACGAGGTTATTACCAGCCATCCCTCCTTTCTGATGTACCAGAAATTTGTGCAGATTCGCGGTGGGTGCAACAAAATTATTGAGCTTAAGGAAATGCGCCATGATCTTGATCACATTATCGAAACCGTCAGCGACAAAACCAGACTGATTTTTCTCGATAATCCGAATAATCCGTGCGGCACTTTTTTTAACACCGAAGAGCTGGATCGTTTTCTCAAAAAATTACCGGAGTCGGTCATTGTTGTCCTTGATGAGGCATACGTCGACTTTGTCGAACCAGAACATCGCATCGATATTCTCTCCTATATCAGGCAGCCGACCGGCATACCCGCCGTTGTCGCCCTGCGTACCTTTTCCAAGGCCTTTGGCCTGGCCGGCCTGCGTATCGGCTATGGACTGATGCACCGCGATATCACAAATCTTCTGCATAGGGTACGGCAGCCTTTTAATATCAATTTACCCGCCCAAAGAGGCGCGCTTGCCGCCCTGAACGATAAGGCCCATTACAGTACAACCATCAATAAGACTCGCTCCGGACGCAGCTTGCTGCAGCAGGAAATCAGGCAGCTCGGATGTAAAGCCTATCCATCACATACAAATTTTTTCCTTATAGATGTGGGAGGAGATGCGACGACTCTCTATGAAGCAATGCTGCACAAGGGTGTTATTGTCCGATCTATGGCCGCCTACGGTTATCCAACCTTTATTCGCATTACCGTCGGCACAAAAAAGGAAAATGAACGTTTCTTAAAAACTTTCGCCGCGTGTCTCAACGAACTGGGTTATGTCTGAAAAACATAACATCGTCACCATTGACGGCCCGTCCGGCGTAGGTAAATCTACCGTCGCCGGCCTGCTTGCCAAGCGACTGGGTTTTACCTACCTCGATACCGGCGCCATGTATCGTGCGGTTGCATATGCTGTTCAACAAAAGGGAATCAACAGTGATGACCAAAGGGCTATTGCCGGACTTCTTCATACGTTAACCATCAACCTTCTCCCGCCGGACGGCGAAGGAGAAGGTGTTCGGGTCTTTGTTGACGGCAGGGAAATAACACAATTCCTGCGGACTCAGGAAATAGGAATGCTGGCCTCCAGGATATCCTCCCTGCCGGTTGTACGTAATAAGCTTACCCATCTCCAGAGACAGATCGGCCAGCATGGAAACATCGTCGCCGAAGGACGAGATACCGGTACTGTTGTCTTTCCTGATGCGGCCTGGAAATTTTATCTGGACGCACGCCCTGAAGAAAGGGCCCGCCGTCGGGCCGAACAGCTGGCGCAACGTGGAGTCAAAGTAGATCAATCTAAAATTTTAGAACAAATTCTTCAGCGTGACCATGATGATCAAACACGGACTCTTGCTCCCTTAAGAGCCGCTGACGATGCCGTCATCATCGATTCCACCTCAAGTTCTGCCGATAATATTGTCGAGCAGATGCTTTCCATTATCAAATCCCGCCGGCAGTAACGCATTCCCTGCAACAAAAAAAAACGGCCGACCACAATGGTCGACCGTTTTACGAAGGAGAAAACAAGGTATCAAGCAGTTGGCAGGCTGCTTTTCTACCACTATTGGTCAGGCAAAGCACCTAATTGCACGACCAACCTCAGATCCCGGGTATATTGCGCCCGGGAAAAATAATTAATTTATATTTACATTATAAGATTATATCCTATAAAATCAACAAAAACCGCTTTTCAATTAAGCAGGCACTCTCTTTAGCCTGACCGTTCCATCAAGAAGAATATAATACTAAAGCAGGTTTCACCTGCAACCCAATAGAACAATGGACATCGAATTTCGAACTGCAGAATTTCGAACCGCAGTGTGCCCTGAAACGTTCGCTCTCGTCACACCGCTCTGCGGTGTGACGCAATCTGTGGCGCTCTGCGCCTGTTGTCCGTATGGAATAAACAATGTTGATTACCAATAAAGAAAGCAGACAAAGGTAGTGGTTGCTGTTTGTCCGCTTTCGTTCCACTCAAGCAGACCTACAATGTTCATTTTCTTGTTTTTTATGACAAAAAATGAGGAGTAAGGCACTAAAAGCCGATCAACTAATTCCATACCATTATTGGCCTAAAATCGCGCTTGCAGCCTGACCGATAACCGAACCCGGCAACATTCCAATACCAAGTACTCCGATTAATGCAATACCAAGAGCTGCGGATATTCCGGGCGTAAACTCAAGCTTGATTTCTTCCTGCGGATCATCCATGTACATATACCTTACAACCC
>JALSNT010000350.1 GCA_026986885.1 Desulfobulbaceae bacterium | reverse complement strand
TTTCAACAGAACCTGACCAATGCCATGGGTTTTATTGCCATTGCCCTGGTCTATTTCGGCGCCTGGACACCAAGAGGCGTCATGCTGGGTTCCTTTCTTTTCGGTCTTGTCCAGGCAATTGTCCTCCAGTGCAAGACATTTGGCGTCATCCCCCGCAGCGCCTCCGATCTTGCCGCCATGGCGCCGGCGATTATTACCATTTTAGCCCTTGTCATTGTTGCCCGACGCTTCAAACAACCGGCAGCATTGACCAAACCCTATGTACGAGGCGGGTGATCTCATACCCGCAAATCATACCATCTCAAAGAAAAAGGAGACTCGACAATGAAAAATTTTTATCTCTGTCTGGCTGCCGTGCTGACGGCATTCACCATGCTGGCGCCCGCAGCATCATCGGCGGGCGACAAGCCGTTGCGTGTAGCTATTATTGCACCCAGCGCCCGGAATGACCTGGCCTTTACCCAAAGTATTGTTGATGGTATCAAGGCCGTGCAGAAGGAGCGCAACATTGAGCTGGCCATTACCGACGGCACCTTCGTGGTTGAGGACGCCGCAGCCGCCATCCGCGACTATGCCAAAAAGGGTTTTGATCTGGTCATCGCCCACGGCTCCCAGTACGGCGGCTCTTTAAAGGAAATAGCCCCGGATTTTCCCAACACCGCCTTTGCCTGGGGCACGTCTGCCGATACCTTTGGTCTGGCCAATGTCTCCTCCTATGAGGCGGCCTCCGATGAAGGCGGCTACGTCATGGGTGTGATGGCTGCCGCAATGAGCAAAAAAGGCGGCGTCGGCGTTGTCGGCCCGGTGGAAGTAGGTGATGCCAAACTGTACGTGGACGGCTTTGTCAAAGGCGCCAAGGCGCAAAATCCCAAGATCAGAGCAAAGGTCAATTATATCGGTTCTTTTTCCGACGTGGCCCTGGCCGCGGAAGCCGCCCGCGCCCTGATGGCATCCGGGGCCGACGTCCTCACCGGTACCTCGCAGATGGTGGTCGGCGCCATCGGCGCTGCCCGGGCAAAAAGAATCCCCTGGTTCGCCACCCAGGCCAACCAGACCGAGCTGGCCCCTGAAATAGTCGTTGCCTCCCAGGTCTACAAATGGGAAGTGGTGCTGCGAAAGATCCTTGCCGATATGGATAAAGGCATCAAGGGCGGTAAGAAATATAAAATCAACCTTGCCAACAACGGCATTGTTATCGAGTTCAATGATGGCTACAAGCTTGATCCCAAAATTAAAGCATTAGGCATGAAAACCATTGCCGGGATCAAGGACGGATCAATCAAGGTCGGCCTGTAAAAAAAAATTGTTCACCCAAAAAACCGGATACCGGTATCCGGTATCCGGTATCCGGTTTTGACCTAAATTGAATCATATCGTCCCGAGATCAAACATGTCTTCACAATCTACACCAATACCGATGCTGCAGATGCGGGGAATCACCAAACGATTCCCCGGCGTGCTGGCCAGCGACCACGTCGACTTTGATGTCCGGGCCGGAGAGGTGCACACCCTGTTAGGGGAAAACGGCGCCGGCAAATCCACCCTGATGAAAATCCTCTATGGGTTGTACCAGCAGGATGAAGGGGAAATTCTGCTGCACGGCAAGCCGGTAAAGCTGACCTCCCCCGCCCATGCCATTGCCCACGGTATCGGCATGATCCACCAGCATTTCATGCTGGTGCCTACCTTTACCGTTGCCGAGAATGTTGCCCTGGGCCTGAAATCAACACGCGGGCCGCTCACTGACCTGAAAAATGTCTCCAAACGGATTACCAAACTCTCAAAAAACTTTGGTCTCAAGGTCTATCCGGATGCCTATGTCTGGCAGCTGTCCGTCGGCGAACGGCAGCGGGTGGAGATTATCAAGGCCTTGTACCGAGACGCCTCAATCCTCATTCTCGACGAACCGACGGCGGTGCTTACTCCAAGTGAGGTGGATGATATTTTTGTTATTTTCCGCAAACTCATTCAAGACGGGCGCGGCATTGTCTTCATTTCCCACAAGTTAAAAGAAGTCCTTGACCTCAGCGACAGGATCACCGTCCTGCGGCACGGACGTGTTACCGGCACAACCACGCCGAAACAATCCGACCGGCATGACCTGGCCCGACTGATGGTCGGCCGTGAGGTCAAACTCGCCCCGGACAAGCACCACGTACAGCCGGGTGAGCCTCTTCTTATCATTGAGGATCTCCATGTAAAAGGCGATAGAGGTAAACAGGCGGTTCGGGGCTTGAACCTGGAGGTGAAAAGTGGAGAAATTCTCGGAATCGCAGGTATTTCAGGCAACGGGCAACGGGAACTGGCCGAGGCTATTGCCGGGCTGCGGTCCCCTGAATCCGGCAGGATAATTATCAATAATCAGGATACCACCAGAGCCCAACCGAGGCATATTCGTAAGATCGGTCTTTCCTATGTCCCGGAAGAACGCATGAAAGACGGCGCGGTCGGTGAGTTTGATATCAAGGAGAACCTGATTCTCCTCAACCACGGGGATGAACCCTTTTCTAACAAGGGTTTCCTCTGCTTTGGAGAAATATGTGAACACAGTGAGAAGCTGGTTAAGGAATACGCGGTCAAAACACCCAGCATTGACACAACTACAAAAAATCTTTCCGGCGGTAATATCCAGAAAGTGATCATGGCCCGGGAGCTGGATGCCGAACCCAGAGTACTCCTTGCCTCCCAGCCCACCAGGGGCGTGGATATCGGC
>JALSNT010000349.1 GCA_026986885.1 Desulfobulbaceae bacterium | reverse complement strand
GCCCTCGGCAGCGGCCTGCCTGGAAGGGATTGAGTCCGTGATTAATTTAAGGGCCAGCAGATCATGACCGCTCGCCTCTATAACAAGAATTTCATCGGTATCCTGCCTGCGGTAGACCAGCACAAACCCATCATGTTTTACCGGCATTGATTCTGTATCAGTCAACAGGCCGGGAAGGCCGGACCACTCCACAGGTATGCACTCAAGAGCAGGATTAATGATCCGTTGTTCGATAACTTCCGGGATCGATGGGGGGTTATTGCGTAATTGATAACAAATCCACTCAACCTTTGCCAGGTCTGCGAGATAGGGAAACTGCTCGTTGTATGGCGAATGTTTCTCCAGATAGCCGGAGAATCCGGAGGCGGCAACCTCTGGAAAATCACCGGAGAGCAGCGAACTGCACACAGGGAATATTTCGGCCGATGATGGTATTTTTTCCGACAATGCTTTTTCTCCCGAAGTTGCGATAGACCATCAGGGAAACAGGGTGGCATGATAAAAAAAGCCGGTAACCACTCAGGTTACCGGCTGATAATTCTACACATTTAACGTGCAACCTGCACGTCTATTTTTTGTGGCCTCAGCCGCTGGCTCCGGCTTTTTTGGCGCCTTCCATGGTTTTGTCCATGGCCTTTCCTGTTTCCTCACCGGCCTTGTTCATCATCTCACCGGCTTTTTCACTTGCCTTGTCCATCATCTTACCGGCTTCATCTTTGGCGGTTGCAACGGCCTTGTCCTTGGCCTCTTCCACCATGCCTTTGGCCTGTTCCTTGACGGCCTCACCGGCCTGCTCTACAGCGCCGTTACTGCCCGTGGCTGCCTTTACTGCCTGTTCAGTGCTACCTGCACTGGGTGCTGCACCTCAACCGCTGCCGGCAGCCTGTGCTCCGGGAACGGAGATACCACCGGCACTGATCAGGCCGGCAACGCCCAGACCGGCAAGGAATTTTTTCATGTCCTTACTTATCATCGGGAATCCTCCTTGAAAAATGGAAAGGAAAAGTGAAAAAGTCGATACAACATCGACTTGCTCAGGAAATTATACTCTTACAGTTTAATTCGTTACTGTCAAGATAAATACGACGTTTTCCTACCACAACGGGCATATGTCAATATGGCATAATCCTGCGTATCTTCAACATTCTCTTGCCTGCGCAGATAAAATTCATCCGCAGAAAAGTCAGGGAATCGGGCATCTCCGGCAACAGGGAAGGGCAGAACACTGAGAATCAGGGTATCGGCAACGGACAGGGCCAGCCGGTATATCTGCTCGCCACCGATGATAAAAACCTTTGCTTCAGCACGGCAAAGGGTCAATGCCGCCTCCATGGAATGAACCACTTCCCCGCCTTCGGCCTGAAAGCCGGGATTACGACTGATGACGATATTGCGCCTCCCCGGTAAGGGACGGCCGATGGCCTCCCAGGTTTTCCGGCCCATAATCAGGGGATGGCCCATGGTGATTTCCTTGAACCGTTTCTGTTCACCGGGAATATGCCAGGGAATCGTATTGTCACGACCAATCACTCGGTTGGCGGCCATGGCGGCAATCAAAATGACTGCAGGACCGGTGCGCTCCCGATTGGTCGCTGTATTCTTCATTGCTCACCCCTGATTTGACAGATACACGGCCCTGACGTATTCTGAACGTACTATAACTGTCCTCTGCAATCTACTCATTTCCACAGCAAACCATGCACCGTATGCCTGTTTTTGCAATCATTGTTTCTTTAACCCTGCTGGCCGTGCCGGCAATCCCTAATAATCTTTACGCCGGCGGAGGACCGGCGCACCCGTTTCCCGTTCACAACACCTATGCTCCGGGCACCATTCGTCCGGACTTTGCACAGACGGTAATGGATAATGACGTCCGTACCTTTTTCGATCATTGGAAAGTAGATTATCTTGCGAAAGCCGGTACCGCGCCGGGCGGAACAACCATGTACCGGGTCATCCATTCAAAAAACAAACCGCAGGAAACCGTGTCCGAAGGGCAGGGGTACGGCATGATCATCATGGTGCATATGGCGGGATATGACCCGGACGCCCGCACCATCTTCGACGGCCTGTGGTCCTTTGCCCGGCAGCATCCAAGCAGTGTCGATCCCCGGCTGATGGCCTGGCAGGTGCCGGAAGATCCGAATACCGGCATTGACGCCGCCTTTGACGGTGACGCGGACATGGCCTATGCATTGCTTCTGGCCGACAACCAGTGGGGCAGTGACGGCGCCGTCAACTACCGCCGGCAGGCACGGCAACTGCTGACAGCCATCATGGAGTCCATGATCGGGCCGCAGTCACACCTGCCCATGTTAGGCGACTGGATTACCCGGGAAGGAGCGCCTTACAGCCAGTACACGCCGCGCTCCTCGGATTTTATGCCCGGCCATTTTCGCAGCTTTTATGCAGTTACCGGCAATCAAGCCTGGCAAAGCGTTTTACAGACCACCCAGGCAGCAATTTCCCAGGTGCAGACAGATTACAGTCCGCAAACCGGGTTGCTGCTGGATTTTCTGGTACCGGTTTCGGGTAATGACCACCGGCTGCAACCGGCGCCGCCCAATTTTCTGGAAGGTCCGGACGACGGTCATTACGAGTATAACGCCGGCCGCGATCCCTGGCGTATCGGCACCGATGGACTGTTAAACGGTGATCCCCTTTCCCTGGCCCAGACCAGAAAAATCGCCGACTGGGTCTACGCGGCCACCAACG
>JALSNT010000348.1 GCA_026986885.1 Desulfobulbaceae bacterium | reverse complement strand
GAGTGATCGGGCGTACCACTCGCAGGTAATCGTCTCACCCGCGAATGCCCTTTCCTTTATCTCCCGTATCTTCTGGAGGGTCGGCATCCCGTCGGGCTGGATCTCGGGTGCGAATGCATCGGACGGCGCGCCGATCAGTTCCTCTTTATTCTTACAGCCCAAAAGTTTCAGGCCCTCCTTGTTGCTGTCGAGATAATGCCAGTTTTTGAAGAGAAAATGGGCATCATGGGAAGACTCAAACAGGGCCCGATACAATCGTTCTTTTTCTTCCAGTCTGTCTTCCGCCCTGTTGAGGGCGGTAATGTCGATACCGACGCAGAGAAGTTCGAGAAAGGAGCCGTCTTCAGCCGTAATAACCTTGTTGCTCCATTGCACAAGGGCACGACTGCCGTCTTTACGCAGGTTTTCCAAGGTCAGGCTTTGATATTTAGCCGGATTTTTTAGTATTCCGGTCATCATCCTGTCGATGATCTTTTCGCTTCGGCGTTTTGGGGGCAGTATGGTACCGAAAATCGAGTGACCGATGAGCTCATCGTCGGTAAAACCGAAAAAAATCAATCCGTACTGATTGATAAAGATGATTTTCCCCCGACGGTCAAGACGGAGAATAATGCTGTTACTGCTCTGGACCAGCTCCTGGTAGAGCCTTTCCTGCCGGTAGAGACGACTGATCTTTTCGCGTAGGGTCTCGTTGACCGAAGAAAGAATATCGGCCAGCATGCTGATGTCACTTTCAGCAAGTGAGCAGATTTCTTTATTCGTTCCCTTGAGCAGCAAGGTGCCCTGCTGTTGTTTTTCGGCAGCGGGGCGGATAAGTTTAAACAGCAGCCAGCTCAGCAGGGAGATGATCAGAATGATCGTCAGTACCAGCAGGATCGCAAGAATGTTGAGAAGGGTAACTATCATGGACTGATCGCTGTGATGGGCGGTTATTCGACGGCTGTTTTTGTCTGCGGCCCTACCGGCAGCGGATAAAAGCGGCCTGCAGCATTACCGGAAAGGGGAAAGAAACAGCTTGATTGCTCCATTGGTCAATGCCGATGCTGACGAATTTTCCCTGTTTGTCCCAGACGTCAAAACCATATTTCCAGCCACACCATTGATCGTTGCAGCGATATTCCCCGCCGTTGCCGTAGTAGATAAAATGAAAGCCCTCGTCATCGTTCATCCTCCGGGCTTGACCGATGAGAACCATATCTGCTCCGTGGGCCTTTGCTTCTTTGTCCATCTGTTCACGCATTAAAGCGCCGTTTATCCCGGCCGGCATGTCGACCAGCAATTTTGCAAAAATCCGGCAGTTCGTCGGTGCCTGAGACGATTGAAAGATGTACGTTACCTTGTCCGTCGGTGGATAAAGCCGACCATGAAAGGCATGGGGATCAATGTCCTTGCCGCCACAGGAAGAGAGGAAAACCAGGGCGCAGCAAAGCAAAAAAAATAATCGGGGCAGTGTTTTCATGCGATTCTCCAGTAAATCTTTACGGCATATTTAGATGGAAACGGGTATCCTGGCCCGTAATTGTCGATTCGACAGGTGGTGCGGCTCCTTAACGGTCTCCATGCTGTCGATATTGATCTTTTGATACTTTGCCTTCGATTTTGTTACAGGCAGAGATTTCTTTTTCTACAACGCTTAATTCATATTTTCAACGCTTATTCAAGAAGAAAATGGCCGCGTGCGGATGGATACCCGGCAAGTGTTGTAAAAAAAACGGACACCTGTGAGATTTCAAGAAGAAAAACATAAATACGCAGTTGCCGATCTTTTATTACTTATTACCGCCATGGTCTGGGGCTTTGGCTTTGTCGCCCAGCGGGCCGGTATGGAGCATGTCGGTCCTTTTACCTTTAACGGCATTCGTTTTCTGCTTGGCGGTATCTGTCTGCTGCCCTTATGTGGATTTAGGCCTAAAAATAAGTCGATTGCGCCGGACAGGTCAGGTGCCGTTTCCCCGTTGAAGGCCGGATTCCTTGCCGGTTGCCTTTTATTCTGCGGTGCCGGTCTGCAGCAGGTCGGTCTGCTGTACACCAGTGCCGGTAAGGCGGGCTTTATCACCGGTCTTTATGTTATTTTTGTCCCTGTTGTCGGGCTGATGTTCGGTCGGCGGACCGGCGCCGGCACCTGGATTGGCGCGCTGCTCGCCACTTTCGGTATGTATTTTCTCAGTGTGCGGGCGGATTTTACGATGTCTGCGGGGGATTTACTGGTCCTGGCAGGTGCCGTATTCTGGGCCCTGCATGTGTTGCTGCTCGGGTATCTTTCACCCCGTACCCATCCCCTGCGTCTTGCCATGGTTCAATTTCTTGTTTGCGGGTTGTTCAGTATGATTATTGCCCTGTACTTCGAGTCTTTCACCACCAGGGAGGTTATGGCGGCCTCCATACCCATTCTCTACGGGGGGCTCGGTTCGGTCGGGGTTGGCTACACCCTGCAGACCGTAGCCCAGCGCTGGGCCCATCCGGCGCACGCTTCTATTTTGCTCAGCCTGGAGGCCGTTTTTGCCGCCGTCGGCGGCTGGTGGCTGCTGGACGAAGTACTCTCTAATCGGGGGCTGTTCGGTTGCGGATTGATGTTGATCGGCATGTTATTCTCCCAGTTGTACCCCCTCTTTCAAAAAAAATACTTTGCCGTCATCCATGGACTGCGCTGAGCTGCGGGGGCAATTTCATAATAAGCTTTGCGGCTGTTGCCTGGATAAATATTTTATAAATATT